>CAIOJR010000157.1 GCA_903858685.1 uncultured Caulobacterales bacterium
AGGCGGCCTGGGGCCTGTCCATGCGGCTGGCCAGGGGCTTTCTGGCCGGTGATGTGTGCGACCTGTATCAGGGCGCGGCGAGCTGGGCGGAGCTGAACGCGATCATGAAGGCGCCCTAGACGTTTCTATTCCGGCCCGGCGGCCATGAAGTCGGTCATCGCCATATCTTCTGCCGGATGGGTCTGGCGCAGGCGCGACAGGGGACGGTCGAGACGGGAGAGGGCGGACCGGGCGGCGCCGTACCCGGCGGCGACCGCCGGTTCAAACGCGCGCCAGTCGCGCAACTCCACCCCTTCGATCTTTGGCACGATCAGCAGATCGCAGGCGTCATGCGCCTGAGAGGTTTCCCGCGCGGTCGGAGCGGTGGCGGCCCGGATGAGGATCGAGACGATCGGCGGGCCGTGTCGCCACTCGCCCGACATCAGCCATTTCATGAAGGATGGCGGGCGGGCCACGTCGCTGGCGGTCAGACCCTCTGCGACCGCCACATCCACGCCCACGACCGGGCCGCGATGCCAGGACCGCATCAGATCGGTCGGCAGATTGCACATGACGGCGCCGTCGACCAGCACGTCCTCGCCCAGAACCACCGGCGGCAGGATGCCGGGCAGGGCGATGGAGGCCCGCAGTGCTTTGCGCAACCGACCCCGGTTGTGGAGAAAGCAGGCCGCCGTGGTCAGGTTCGACGAGGTGCAGAAAAAGGGCAGCCAGAGATCGGCGATGTCGATCTCGCCAAAATGGTGCTTCAGACGTTGCCGTACGGTCAGGCCGCGCGTCATGGCCACCATGGGAAAGTCGATGTCGCCCAGCGGGTTGGACGAGACGAAGGCGTCCGACACACGCCCCGATATTTCGGTGTCGTCCCAGCCCATGGCCAGGCCGGCGGCCACCACCGCGCCCATCGAAGCGCCCGCCACCACATCAATCGGCTGACCGGCCTCGCGAAAGGCGCGGATCACGCCGACATGGGCATAGGCGCGCGCCCCGCCGCCGGACAGGGCCAGCCCGACGGAGGTTCCGGTCAGGATGCGGGCGAGCCGTGCGGCGTCGGTCTTGTTGTTCCGGCGCAGCTGGAACAGCCGCTCCGGCTGGAAGGCGTCGACCCAGCGGGCGGAGCCGGATGGCGCGCTGGCGTCGGCAGGCTGGACCAGCACCAGATCCGTCAGGCGCCTGACCTGCCGAGCCGTGGTGGCGACCGGCGCGTGATCCTGCGGCGGGGCGGCGTCGCCCCTGCCCACCAGAAACAGCCGGTCGACCTGGCGCGCGCACAGGTGCGACCAGTCGATCTCGCCCCATTCGGCGGCCAGCAGCACCAGATCGTGAGACGCTTCGATCCGGCTGAACCATTCCGACGACTGGTGCTCCCCCTCTGCCCCGATCACGGCGGGACGAAAGCCAAGGTCGGTGACGCATTGCGCAATCAGGCCCGCCAGGTCGCGCACAGACACGCCGGGGGCGATGGCGGTGAAGCCGAACACGGTCGGCTCGCTCATGCCCATGCGACTGGAGGACTGGCGCGCGCGCAGGATCATCAGCCGCGCCAGCTCGGCCATCACGTCCGGATAGCGTCGGGCCTCGGCGAAAAAGGCGGTGCGGGACAGGGCCAGGATTTCGCTGTCGCGCAGCGCCGACACGGTGGCGGAGTGAGGGGTTCCCGCGATCAGCGCCATTTCGCCCGCCGGCTCGCCCGGCTTGATCACGCCCAGAAACTGCGGCGCCTCGCCGGGCGTCTCGCGCACCACGCCCAGCCGACCGGAGCGGACGAAATAGAGGGTGTCGGCGGGCTGGCCCGCCCGGTAGAGGGGCCGTCCGCCGGGCAGGGAAAACCACACCACGCCCTTGGCCGCCCTTGGCCCTGTGAAGAGCCGGGCGAGAGCGCTGTCTGGCGGATGGTGTGGGGCGCTGGTCATGGGGCGCAAGCTTAGCGCAAAAATGATGAATGGATGATTCCTCGCGCGGACGCAGCGTGCCAAGCTGTGCTAAAGCCGCCGCACCACGAATAGGGATTGATAATCATCATGGCGCCTGGACGCTCGTTGAAGATCATGCTGGCCATCGGCCTCACTGCGGCTCTCGTCAGTGGATGCCATCGCAGAGGAACGCATGATGAAGACGCCCCCAGCGGCAATATGGTCATCACCGCCAATCCGCCCAAGGCCGAGCCCCTGCCGCGCGCCGTGGAGGGAAACACCGCGCCCAACATGACGCCGCCCAAGCCGATCAGCAATGACGGCGCCTTCGGCCCCGACTATGCCGCGCCCACAGCCGCCAGGCCGGACGCGGCGGCAAGCACAGACAAGCCGCCGGCGCATGAAAAGATCGGTCCGCCCGAACCCATAGGCCCGCCGGAAAAGACGCCCGCCAACAGCCAGTCAGAGCACTGACCCCCGAGTTCGACATAAAGGAGCCGGCCATGTCCGAGCCCATTTCCGCCCCCTTCGCCGACGTGGCGGACGAATCCACAGACAACAGCGTGCTTCTGGAGGTGACGCCAGAGGGCGTGGCGGTGGTGCTGCTGAACCGGCCCAGCCGCAGGAACGCCTTCAATGAGCGTATGATCCTGGCGCTGAACGAGGCGTTTGAAACCCTGGCCGGCGCGCAGGGCGTGCGGGTGGTGATTCTGCGGGGCGCGGGCGGCGCCTTCTGTGCGGGCGCTGATCTGGACTGGATGCGGTCGAGCGCTGATCTGAGTGAGGAAGATAACCGCGCCGATGCGATGGACCTGGCGAAGATGCTCAAGGCCTTGCACAGCCTGCCCATGCTGACCGTGGCGGTGGTCGAGGGCCCCGCCTTTGGCGGCGGCGCAGGACTGGCGGCCGCCTGCGACCTGACGATTGCCGCGTCCGACGCTGTCTTCGCCTTTTCCGAGGTCAGGCTGGGTCTGACGCCCGCCACCATCAGCCCCTATGTCGTCGCCGCCATTGGCGCGCGCAATGCGCGTCGTCTATTCGCCCTGGGCAGTCGGTTCGACGCGACCGAAGCCCTGCGCATCGGTCTGGTGGATCATGTGGCCGACAGCGCTGAGGCGCTGGACGCCTATCAGGAGGCTCTGGTCGGAGAGGTCATGGCGACCGCGCCCGGCGCCGTGGCCGACGCCAAGGCTCTGGCCGATGATGTGGCGGGCCGTCCCATCGATCACGGCCTGATGCAGGACACGGCCCGCCGGATCGCCGCGCGCCGGGTCTCGCCAGAGGGGCGGGAGGGGCTCGCCGCCTTCTTTGGCAAGCGTAAGCCCGGTTGGGCTGGATAGTTTCTCGTCACAACTGCCGTCTGGGGGCGCCATTGTCGAATGAACTTGAAACAGCGGCGGCGGCGTCCGTGGGGTCGATGCTGACCTGGCGTCGTCGCGTCGCCCACGATCTGCCGGTGGGCGCGCCCTGCGCAAATTGCGGCACGCCCCTGATGGGCCCCTGGTGCCACGCCTGCGGTCAGCTTGGCGAGGACTTCCATCGGTCTTCGTGGAAGCTATTGATGGAAACCATCGAGGGGCTTTTCCATTTCGATGGACGGTTGTGGCGCACCCTGCCGGGTCTGGCGATCAACCCGGCCCGGCTGACCAATTCCTATCTTGAGGGGCATCGCGCGCCACAGATCCCGCCCCTGCGCCTGTTTCTGGTGGTGCTGCTGCTGGTGTTCCTGACCGGATCGCTGGGACGGCACAGTTTCCAGAACTTCAACCTCAACAATTCCAAGTCCTCGACGGCAGGATCGGCGGAAGGGCTGCGCGCCCTGACGCCGGACCAGCGCGCAGCGATGAAGACGAAACTTGGCGGGGTCCAGGTCAAATTGGCCGGGGACAAGGCCGATCCCGCGGCGAGCCAATGGTTCGTGACGCGCCTGCAAAAGGTGGTGGATGAGCCGGAGCGCTTTGGTCTGGTTCTGGAATCCTGGGGGGAGCGGTTCGCCTTCCTGATGTTGCCCCTGTCTGCGGCGCTGCTCAGCATCGCGTTTGCGTTCAGACGCGGCGTCTATCTTTTCGATCACGTGATCTTTTCGCTGCACAGCCTGTCCTTCATGGGGCTTCTGACCGCCGCCTTCTTCATCCTGCCGGACTCCATCGGCGGCTGGCTTTTCCTGGCGGCGCCGGTGCACCTGTTCGTTCACATGAAGCAGGTCTATCGCACCAGCATCATCGGCACGCTTCTGCGGATGAGCTGGATGTTTTTTGGAACAGCGATAGGGGTCTGCCTCATCATCGTGGGTCTGCTCGCTGTGGGTCTGAGCGAGATGGGGTGATCAGCCCGGCGGACGCCATTCTAGCTGGGGACAAGTCCCAGGGTCTGACTCGCAAGGCGTGCGGGACTCGCCTATGTGCGCTCCATGGCGTTGCATATGATCAAATTGTGCGTGGGCGTGGAGCACGTGGAGGAGTTGGAGGCGTACTGGCGGGGCGAAACCCGTCGCGCTGTCCATACGCGCATGTCGCCCAAGCGTGCGGACGAACTGACAGAGGGCGGTTCGCTCTACTGGGTGATCAAGGGCGTGATCCAGTGCCGACAGACCATCGCGGCGGTGGAGACCCTGGGCGAGGGGAAGGCCAGTCGCTGCGAGATCGTGGTGAACCTGCCGCTCATTCGCACCCACGCCGCGCCACGGCGTCCGTTCCAGGGCTGGCGCTATCTCAAGCCTGAAGAGGCGCCGCCGGATCTGGACGATCCGGGCTCTGCGGCCTCCGCCCCGCCGGAACTGGCGCGCAAGCTCCGCGAACTGGGCGCCTGGTGATGAAATCATCATCGGGGCCGAAAGTGGACAAAAGGTCGCTGTCGATCAGGTGAGCAATCCTTTCTGATGTGTTAATAATGTGGCCGGCCACAAGCCGGTTGCTGAGTCGCCGCGTTCACCACGTCGCTTCTTCTTCTGATGGAGTTCCCATTGAACCAGCCAGCCAACAAGGCCCAGATCATCGTCGTCGGCAACGAGAAGGGCGGCGCGGGCAAGTCCACGATCGCCATTCACATCATCACGGCCCTGCTCCATGCAGGCCAGAAGGTGGCCGTGATCGATCTGGACCTGCGCCAGCAATCCCTGGCCCACTTCTTCTCCAATCGCCGCACCTGGGCGAACGCCAACAGCGTGGAGGTGCCCATGCCGGTGGCCATGCCTCTGGCCGACCGCGCCCTGGCCCTGTCCAAGGTCGAGCCCGCAGAGGCGGTGGCCGCCTTTGACGACGCCTTTGGCGAGGTGAGCGCTCTGGCGGACTTTGTCATCATCGACACGCCCGGCGCGGATACGGCCCTGTCGCGCGCCGCCCACGCCCGCGCCGACCGGATCATCACGCCGCTGAACGACAGCTTTGTCGACTTCGACATGCTGGGGCAGGTCGATCCTGTCACGCTCGATCTGACCAGGCCCAGCGTCTATTCCGAGGCGGTCTGGGAAGCGCGCAAGATGAAGATGATCAAGGAGCGCGCCTCGGTGGACTGGCTGGTGTTGCGCAATCGTCTGGCCACGTCGGAAGCCAGAAACCGCAAGCGCCTGGAAGAGCGGATCGAGGTTCTGGCCAAGCGCGTGGGCTTTCGCGTCGGGCCGGGCATGCGCGACCGGGTCATCTATCGAGAACTCTTTCCCTTTGGCCTGACGGTTGCGGACCTGTCGCCCACGGTCAAGCCGGTGCCGGTCTCGATGACCCATGTGGCGGCGCGTCAGGAACTGCGCGCTGTTATGCAGGCGGTGGGGCTGGCTGAGTTTGTCGATCCCAGGGCCAGGTCGTCCAGCGGCGGCGGCGCTCCGGCCAGGATCTCGCGCCCCGTAGCGGCAGTGCAGCCGGCTTCGTGATCTTCAAGATCGTTATAACGCTCCTTCTGGTCGGGGCGTTGATGGGGGGCATGGGCTGGCGGTTCGGCGCCGGTCTCTTCAGTCGGTTCAAGGCCGGACTTTGGCGGCCCGGTCTTGCGACGCTTGGCATGGCGGCGCTGGTGCTCGGCCTGTTTCTGGGGATCAAGGGCCACTGGTTCGAAGCCGCCCTCGTCGTGCTGGCCGGCGGCGCTATGGCCCTGAGCGCACGCCAAAGGCGCCGCAGCACCAGATCAGCGGCGCCGGAACCCAGGCTCATGACACCCGATGTGGCGGCGTCCCTGCTCGGCGTCGAGGTCAATGCAGACCGCGAGACCATTCGCGCGGCCTACCGCCGTCTGATGAAGATCGGGCATCCGGATGCTGGCGGCACGCAGGGCCTCGCGGCCCAGCTCAGCGAGGCTCAGGGCGTGTTGCTGGCCGCGCTTGACCGCCGCGGGCAGCGCCCTAGCGGCGCTTGACGGGATGACGACCGGTCAGGGCAGCGGAATGCGGCGGCGGCACTTCTTCCTGACGGGCGCGATAGGTCAGGCGCTCGATCGTCGCCGGCGTCGCGGCCAGCATGACCGACACCGTCTCCAGCGGCCAGATCAGAGGATCCTTGATGTTCAGGATGAAGCTGCGCATCAGCTCCGCGCCCAGAGCGAACTGGATGATGATCAGGGCCAGATCCGTCCGGCGGTTCGTCGGGAAGGCAGCGAAGACAATATAGGTCAGGGGATAGAAGATCAGCGCCCGGAGGGAGGCCTCAAACAACCTGGGACCGCCCAGCGCTCCCACCATGTCCGCCACCAGGGCCAGCAACGCCGCCGCGACGATGACACGGGCCAGCAGAATGCGATTTTGCTTGGAAAGGCTCATGAAGGTTCTGGCCTTGTTCAGGTTCATGAGATGGGCATACCGCAAAGCAGTAAATGAAGTGCCAATTGCTACTGAATTATCGTTGCAATGATCTCTGAGGTTTGCGATCTGTCATCGGATTTTCGATCCGGCCTCGACAGACATGAGGCTTTTGTCGTCAGTTTTCGCGATAGCTTGCAGACTTCCGCGCGGTCTTCAGTCGCTGAATGTGCATGAATTGTGTGCGGCGGATAGAGATTGCATCCAAGTGTGGGCAATTAAAATCGTGGGTGAGTGATTTTTGTGATTAAAAACATTCAGATATTGCGAGCTATCGCGGCGTTTATGGTGATATTTGTCCATCTCGATGGACTTACATCCACGTTGAGTTTGCCCAAATTCGGGGCGCCAGGCGTTGATTTGTTTTTTGTGATCTCGGGCTTTATTATGGTGCACACGACAATAGTCGATAGGCCGACGCCTTTAAATTTTTTGAAAAATCGAGCTGCAAGAATAATTCCGATCTATTGGTTCTTCACTAGCTTCGTATTTTTGATTGCCATCTTTTCCCCGAAATTGCTGGGATCGTCGCGAGCAGATTTCATACAGTTGATACAGTCATTTCTTTTCATTCCCTTTTCCAAAGTTGATGGAGTTGTTGAGCCGATACTATTTGTTGGCTGGACGTTGAATTATGAAATTTTCTTTTATGTGGTGTTTTCATTTGGTTTACTGGCGAAAGAATACTTTATCGGGTTGCTTTTAGTTGTGGCGATCATTTTAGGCCTGGTTGCGCTGCATGACTGGGAAGGCCCTATGGGAATTTGGGGCGCCTTCTATTCTCGTTCGATAATATCGGAATTCCCGATGGGCATGGCTGTTGCCATTCTGTGTCATTATGGGCCAAAATCACCCAATCGTATTTTGCTGATTATGGCGTTATTGAGTTTAGCGGCCTGTCCGCTTCTGTTCCTGCGGCCTGTCTTGTGGCCAAGCAATACCACCCTGCCTATTTCCGGACTGCTAGCCAGCGTCTTGCTTCTGGCTTGCGTGCTCCTTGAAAAGTGGGGGTGGAGTATCAATAGTAAAACATTGATAGCAATTGGCGGCGCGTCGTATTCGCTGTATCTCAGCCACCCATTCGTGACACAGATATTTCAAAAAATTGGCGTGATGTTGCATTCAACAGGCGCAATGTCCGCAGCTCTGCTTTGTGTGTGCAGTGTTCTTGTTATCGTTGTCGCTTTGCTGGTTC
>CAIOJR010000158.1 GCA_903858685.1 uncultured Caulobacterales bacterium
CCCCAATCATGTCCAGATAGACAGGTCCACCTGCGCCACGGAGTGTCAGTTCTCTACAAAACGGCGCCACGCATCCAGAGCCTGGATCGATGTCTTCTATGGGGATCAGGTCAGGGTTTTCGAAGATCAGGCGCTGTATAAGCTTTTCGTTGCCGACGGCATCCAGGTTTAGCTGGGATGCCGAAAAGGCCTTGGGCGCCTTGGACGCATCTGCGTCGAACAGAAGGATATGGGTCACGCGGCGTTATCCCCAGTCGGAGTGGCGCCGCCCAGTTTTTCAAGGTGCGGGGCCGCCGTGTCTGACCACCGAGCAAAAACGCTCAGGGCGTCTGTGAGGGCGCTTATGTCGGAAGTCACAGATCGCAATACACCTGCGAGGCCCGCCAACTCAGCAGGTCGCGCCGTCTGAAAGACGATTGCCAGATCGTGTGCGCCCTCCAGGCTTTCGGCGATTGCCGAGGAGACCAGAGCAGCCCCCTCCTTTGCTGTCTCTGGATCCAAACGCCGCGCTCCCATCGCAATCCGGCGAATTCCGCCGAAACCCAGACGAGCCATTGAGACAGCCAACAGTCAACTCAAAATGAGACTCATAGGCTGTAGATCGATGGGATGCAGCGCCGCTCTATTCTGGCGATGGACGTGCGCGCCCGGCTATGGGAAAACATGAGGCGGTTTCGCGCCGATAAAGGTAGGTCGCAGGAGGAGCTTGCCGACCGGGCAGGCCTGCACAGAACCTATGTGTCTGGTGTCGAACGCATGACGCGCAATCCAACCGTGACAGTTCCGGAGAAGATCGCCGTGGCGTTTGGCGTCACGATTGGCGAGTTGACCGCGTAGTTCGATCAGCGGCTGCAAGCTCCGTGGATGCCTTGGATTGCACGTCCAAGACCCCCTTTGGCGGCAGTCAAATCCGGCTGAACTAGACACCAGCCGCCATGGGCCTGTGGAGCGTCACAGCATTGGTTGGGCCGATCTGCGGCCCTATTCTGGGTGGGGTGCTGTGTGACAGCTATGGATGGTCGGTCATCTTCCTGATCAATGTGCCGATTGCAGCGCTGGCTGCGGTCATTGCATGGAAAGTACTGGTGCGGGGGCGCCCCTCCCCTGTGACGACGCCTTTTGACTCTACCGGCCTTGGCCTGCTGGTGCTGTGGGTCGGAGCGCTGCAGATCATGCTGGATCTGGGCAAGGATCGAGACTGGTTCTCATCTGCGCTGATCTGCGGACTTGCTGTCGTGTCAGCCATCGCCTTTTGCGCCTTTATCATCTGGGAGTTGACGGCGGAGCATCCCATCGTGAATCTGCGCGTCTTTCGGCACAGGGGGTTTTCAACCTCCATGGTGGTGTTCGCGGTCTCCCTGGGAGGGTTCTTCGCCACCAATCTGCTTACACCTCTTTGGCTGCAAAGTAACCTCGGTTACACTGCCACGTCCGCAGGTCTGGCCTCTGGCGCAACGGGGCTAATGGCGGTGATCGCAGCGCCGATCGCGGCCTGGCTGTGCACGCGAATCGATGATCGGATTGTTCTGTTCACTGGCGTCGCTTGGCTAATGATGACCTCGCTTCTGCGCGGAATAGTCAATACGGACATCACACTCTGGCAGGTGAGCGGCATCCTGTTCCTGGTCGGCTCAGCCATGCCGGCCTTCTTCATGCCCTTGATGACCATGTCTTTGGCGGCTGTGGAGCCGTCCGAGACAGCCGACGCCTCAGGCCTGTCCAGCTTTGTCCGAACCCTTTCAGGCGCCTTCGCCACGTCCGTCGTCACCACCACCTGGGAAAGCAGCGCCGCGCGCAACCATGCGGAACTGGCCGCACGCTCGACCAATCTGGGAGAGGCTGTTGACCGGATTGCAGCCGCAGGCCTCACGCCACAACAAGCTCTTGCCCTGGGCAACAACCTGGTTGATCAACAAGCACTGGTCCTTGCCACCAACCAGATGTTCTGGCTTGCAGCCTTGGCTTTCGGCCTCGCGCTGAGCCTTGTCTGGCTAATCCCTCCTCCCGGTCGGACGGTGGACGCATCACTGGCTCACTAGATTTGCTTACTCCACTGATTTTGGGTGGCCCTTGCCCTGATCTGAAGCCGCGGCTGCCCCCTTCATGCTTACCCGAAAGGCGGTTCGCCCTCACCCAAGGTCACAGACTTGTATAATTGACGAGTGTCGTCCAATAATTTCCAACACTTCACCGCATACGCCGAACGCTGGACGACACGCATGAACACAGCACTCACAAACAAGGTCGCGCTGGTCACCGGCGCCTCCAGCGGGTTTGGCCGCAGCTTCTGCAAGACCCTGGCGGCGGAGGGGGCCAGCGTCATCGCCGTGGCCCGCCGCGAGGCCCTGCTCCAGTCTCTGGTCGAGGAAATCGAGGCGCAGGGCGGCAAGGCGTCGGCTCTGGCTCTGGACGTGTCTGACGCCAAGGCGGTGACGGCTGCGTTCGACGGGCTCGAAGACATCCGCATCGTAGTGAACAACGCCGGTGTCGCCGGACCCAGCACGGCCATTGACTGCGAGGAGGACGAGTGGCGCTGGACCTATGATGTCAATGTCCACGCCGCCTGGTTCGTATCCCGGTAGGCCGCCCTGAAGATGATCAAGCAGGGCCACGGCGGCTCGATCATCAATATCGCCTCCATCACTGGACTTCGTCCCGGCGCAGGCTCCACCGCCTATTCCTCGTCCAAGGCGGCGGTGATCCAAATGACCAAGGGCGCGGCCATGGAGTGGGCGCGCTACGGCATTCGGGTCAACGCCATCGCGCCGGGCTATATCGAAACCGATCTGAACCGGGACTTCCTGCTCTCATCCTATGGCCTGGCCATGCTGAAGCGAATCCCGCAGCGGCGCTTCGGGAGCTTCGCCGATCTGGACGGTCTGCTTCTGCTGCTGGCCTCTGATGCTTCAGCCTATATGACCGGTTCTGTTATCGAGGTGGACGGCGGACATCTGGTTAGCCCGCTCTGAGCCCTAAAACCTAAGCGCAGGGGCTATGCAGCGATAGCCCCTGCCTGATGGCTCTGCTTAGCGCGCCTTCCAGACCGGTGTACGCTTCTGGGCGAAGGCCAGCGGGCCTTCCCGTGCATCTTCCGATGTCATGACCACCCTGCTCTCCTTGCGGTTCTGTGCCCAGAACTGGGCGTCGCTGGCGATGACGCCGTCAACAATGCCCATGGCCAGGCGCTTGCTGGCCTGCACCGACAATGGGGCATTGGAGGCGATGCGACCGGCCAACTCCAGGGCGGCGTCCATCAGCTCGGACAGAGGCACGATCTTGTTGACCAGTCCCAGTTCCAGCGCCTTCTGAGCCGAAAAGGGCTCGCCGGTGAGCAGATATTCCATGGCGATCTTGGTCGGCAGCTGCTGCACGATCCGGAATGCGCCGCCCGCGGCTGCAAAGATGCCGCGCTTGACTTCGGGCAGACCGAAACTGGCGCTGTCAGCCGCCACCACCAGATCGCTGGCCAGAGCCAGCTCGGTGCCCCCGCCCAGGGCGAAGCCATTGAC
>CAIOJR010000159.1 GCA_903858685.1 uncultured Caulobacterales bacterium
AAGCTGACGGCGGCGACCATGGGCAAGGACTATATCGAGACGGTCTGGGGCCGCGGCTATGTGCTGCGCGACCCGCAGAGCGACCATGGCTCAGCCAACGCGGCCTGAGATGGTTTGAGACTGACAAGGCAGGCTACCGGCGCGCCGCCGCGACAGATGTTGCGGCGGCTGTCGGCGCTATAAGATGTCAGGTATACAAGTCCGCAGGGAAAAACCCGATCACCACAAAAAAGAGAAAAATAAAGACAAAACGTTCATTTTTTTAGTTTGGCGATAATATTATAGGACTCGGTCCAAATTTCGCCGTCCCTAAAACTGAAATCAAAATAGTAATGACCATGTTTTTCCCAATACGGGCGCCCATGGATGAAGAACTCAAAATTCAATGGATCAAAACCCCTGACGTGCGTCGGGTCAATAGTGTGCCAAGGGCTTCCGAAAATGGGAACGCGCAAGTGTAAAACTGCGCCCGGCGCCAATATTCTATGGCACTCCCGGAGCCACTGTTCAGGCATTAGGTGTAAATGCTCGAATACGTCGAGGGCGAGAATTTCACCTAAACTGTTATCCGCCCAAGGCCAAGGAAGCACGTTAAGATCGTGAGCAATTTCCACATGATCTGAGTGTAAAACTCGGTCATGATGAGTATATCCATCAGTCGGAGACATTCCACACCCGAGTTCCAGCTTCCCCAATGCGCGCTCAACACTTGCCAAGTCACCCTGGGGACAATCAGACGACTTCAGTAATCCTCTGACAAACTCAAATGCGCGCCCATATTTTTCGCGATGCCCTCCCTCAGAGAGGGCGTCAGTTCCAGCGTGCTTCAACCAACCTTCGACCAAGTATGGATGCACCGCATCTGGATGGTTATACAAATATATTGGAATATTTCTGTTGTTAAAATACATAGACAAGACAATATCGTCACTTCTGCGGCAGTCTTGATTGTCCGACGTGATCTTTACATAGTCGTCAAAGTCTTTTCCAACTGAATTAGGTGGATAAAGCACCCCTCCAAATCCTTCGAAAAACGAAACCAAACCCTCACCGTACCAGTTTTGAAAATCATGTCCGCTGTTCAAGGCGCCGCCGTATCGAACGAGAATTCTACTCTCGTCAGGGCTAAAGCCCTTGAGCAAGACTTCCAGTTGATCAGAGGGATAAGCGCAGTCATCATCGATAGCCCATACATATAGATCGGACCGAGATGAATGACGCAGCAAAGTTGGAGCGATTTTTGTTATCGGCCCATAATCTTCGGTTCTGAATATCTCCACTCCCCGCATGTCGATCAACCAATCGGGAATCAAATATTCTTCACCGGTCCGGCCGCAAACCAGAGGTATGTTTATTTCGACTTTTTCAATTTTAACCGTTTGATTAAGCGCCGATAGCAAAACCGGCCTTATGTGGTCAATTCTAGAAGGTATAGTCGTTAAAGACGCAATGACAGAAATACCAGGCACATAAATCATGTATAATCGTCCTACTTTAATAAGTTAAAACACCAGATTGATATTTATTCTGACTGAAACCCAGTGCCCTGCAGATCGAGATGAGAAGCTTCACCCCCAGCCAATAAGGCCAATGAACGTGCCAGAACACCTAACCAGTCACACAAGCAAAGGGTCCTAACTCCCAATCCCAAAATACCCAGATGGTGCCGGGATCACCTCGCCATAATCAACGCCCTTGCCTGATCAATGCCCCCTTCGACATAGTGTCCGTCATCCGCATCAAAGGTGATGTAGCCATAGACCTGCCGGTTATCGATATATTGGGGAACATCTGCTTTGCGTGCTATATCGGAGAAGACGACATATTCATGCCGATCTGACCCGTCATTATAGTTCAGGAGAGGCAACAGGTCGGCCCTGATCAGATAGGTGCAGTGGATCACCGGCGCTTCGAACACACCGCGAACCCAACGATTCAATATCCAGTGATACTGATCGCAGGGTTTATAATAACCTAGTGCGTCGATTTCGGCGTGATAATTGGCGTAAGGCCCGTCTGGCTGAATAGATCTCAACAGGGGCGCGACGATGGGCAGGTTCAGCGCGACCAGCTCTCTCAGCGTTTCCGGTCGAATGAAATTGTCGACATCGCAGACAAAATAGAAGTCGCAGGTGCGATCCAGCGCCCGCTGCAGGCTGATATTGCGAATATCGGCCAGAACGCGGAACCGCTCAGGGTTCCATTCATGCACCTTGTACCGCTCAATATTGGCGGAGGCGTCTGTGGCGTCGAACTCCACACTGGCATAGAGATGCCCGACCAGAGCAATCCAGTCCCTGAGGATCTGTTCCGTGCGGTCAGTATTATTGTTGGTCCTTATATAGAGATGGATCGCCGATTTCGGGTAATCCAGCGCATCGATACATTCCAGATAGAGCCGAAGCGAAGGCTCCTTTTGCTTCGCCAGGATTGCAATCAGGACCTTGGGTTCGCCTTTCACCTGAGAGCGCAATGTTCGCGGCTTCACCAGGGCTTGCTGGCGAACCAGACTCTCGGTCCCATTGACGCCCAGATTGGGTTCGGCAGGAAGTTGACCGGCCGCAAAGCGCGCATTGGCCAGAAATCTGTCCCTTTCCTCAAAGGGACAGTTGGGATGAGAAAGCGCTTTGAGCGAAGCGTCCAGACTGTCCTTGTAGTGCCGCGACCAATAGGCGTTGACGGAAAACTCATCCAGCAGACCATAGTCATGGATCCAGGCGCTTTGAGGGGTTTCGGCGGTCCGCCCCGAAAGGTCCAGCCCCTGTTTCCCATAATGGTAGCCGCGCTCCCACAGCCCATGGTTCCGGCAATAGCGCGCGGCGTGGTGGTAGGCCTCAACTCTTGAACGATCGCTGCGGATGGCCTGATCATAGGCCGCAAGGACTTCGATCCATGGCGCGTCGGTCCGGCCTGTGTCTTCGGCGACCTGAAGCAGACGATCATAGTTTTCGGGACTCGCCGCGGCATGATCACGCGACGCCATGAGCCTTTCAATCGAGAAATCCCGATTGTTTGTAATCCGCCCGACATGCACTGCGGGTGTTTTTGACGAGGTCAGCAACAGGTCGCAGGCCGCGATGCTCTGGGCATGGCGACCCGCCCAATAGGCGTTGACAGCCGCCTCGTCGAGAAGGCCATAGTCATAAATCCAGCCTTCCGCGTCAGGCTTTGCGACCGGCGGCGTGATTTTCAGGCCCTGCGCCGCATAGGCATAGCCTCGTTCAAAACGGTTGTTGTTGCGGCAGTAGCGCGCCGCCCAGTGTAACGCTTCCGCTCTCGACGGGTCGGCGGAAACAGCGCTGTCATATGCAGCCAGAACCTCAAGAAGCGGCGCATCCGCGCGTTCCAGACTCAAAGCCGCCTGCAGAAGGGATTCGTATTGTTCTGGGTCTGCGGCGCAGGGCGCGGCCGATTCCGCTTGTTTCGAGATGGCGAATCCGCGGTTGCCGTTGATCCGCTCACGGTGCTCGGCCGGCGTTTTTGACGAGGTCAGCAATAGATCGCAGGCTGAGATGCATTGCG
This sequence comes from uncultured Caulobacterales bacterium, assembly GCA_903858685.1. Classification (GTDB taxonomy): domain Bacteria; phylum Pseudomonadota; class Alphaproteobacteria; order Caulobacterales; family Caulobacteraceae; genus CAIMFV01. The sequence goes on from CAIOJR010000159.1 coordinate 3,523, forward strand.
CATATCGCCCCGCCCAATAGGCGGTGATCGCCGCCTCATCCATCAGTCCGTAATCATACATCCAGTCGTGACTGAATAAGGCGTCTTGCGGTCGGTTCAGCTTGAGTCCTCGACTGGCATAGGCATAACCCCGCTCCATAAGGCTGTTCAGCCGACAATAATGCGCAGCGCCATGAAAGGCTTCAGCACGGGTCGGGACAATGTCGATGGCCTTGTCGTAAAGCCGCAGGACATCTTCCGTTGGCCGATGAAGCGCTTCGGACAGCTTGGCGGCGCTGCAATAGGAGACATAGATCTCCTCCACCCATCCACCCAGCTCGGCGCGCTCCAGATAGGCCTGAAGCGCCGGTTCTGCATCGCCGGCGTCGCGCAAGCTTTGGGCGAGATAGAAGGTGTATCGGGCGATCAGGGACGGATCCGTTTCCGTGGCGATCGCGCGCGCGAAGACATCCGCATCGTCTTTGTATTTATTCGGATTTCGGCTGCGAGCGCCTTCCCTGTTGGACAAGATATGGAAGCCCGCCGCGTACCCTTGCCGGCTATTTTCCGGCGACTCTAGGTATTCGTGAAGCACACCCCGAAAGCGGAAGGGCCGGCGATTGGAGCATATGAGCGGACGGCCATAGGATAGACCCCCGCCACGCATTTCAACCGTATAGCTGTCGAGATCCATGGCCCCCTTGAAGGCCGCCAAGGCGGTCTGATCCACGATGACAGCGACATCATCCGCATCCATTATGAAGGCATAGTCGATCTCGGGCTGCATATCCCTGAGCGCTTCAAGGACGTGTGAGCGATTGAAACCAAAGTCCACCCAAGGCTGTTCGATGACCACGCCAGGCACGCCATGATCTCTCAGCCATTTCCTGATAATGTCCTGGGTTCCATCCGTAGATCCGGTATCCTCCACAAGGACAAAATCAATAATCGGTCGAATGCTGTTCAACGACCGCTCAATAACAGCAGCTTCGTCCTTTACAATCATAGCGAGACCAATTGTTTTGGTGCTATTTTTGTTCATGCAAAACGACCTCGATATTTAATTTTAGACGTTTAAAATGCCAAATGGGTGTCGAATTGGCCGCGCCGCTCGAACTTCGTCATTTGGACTTTGACGCAGCATGGTGGAAACACGGTCTTTCCAACACGTTCGGGACTGCCTCTATCATCTCTAACGTAAAGAGCGGGTCACTGCGGTGTTCCGTATCAATTCAGTAAGAGGCCATCTTACGAGAAATTCGTTAGAGCTTCGATTACACACTCATACTGGACACACTGTCCGGTGGATCAGCGCGCATGGCCGCTGCGGACCGAAACTGGCCCCGAAACGACCTTGCGGCATCCTTCCAACGTGAAGTGCGCGAACGGGCGAACACGCCATCCTCATACACCCCGATTCCCGCGGTTCTGCCCGCAACCGCGACAGGGCGGATTGCCCGACGGCATGCTCAAAAGCCGCAGGTTTGATCAATCGACAGGCATCTTGGCGAATGTGCATAGATCGGGTTCACCTCAGGCCGTCCGCCTGCTAACAACGGGGTCATGAGCACCAACCCGACCGATGAACGGATTTCTGTGACCGCTGACGGCGACAAGATCGCTGTTGTCCTGACCCTGGGAGATGTCACGATTTCTGTCCGCCTGCCGCAGCCCCTTGGCTACGCCAGCATGGCCGCCGACAAGTCTCGCACCATTGCGCTTGGCAATGCGCGTCGCGCGCTGGAGATGGCGCGCACCGAGCTGGAATAACTTCTCACGATTGGAGGGCTTCAGGCCCTCAAACGGTATCCCGTGCGGAATATCCACCAGATCACCCCACAGCACAGGGCGGTGAAGGCGACGGTGAGCGTCAGGCTGAGCCCCACCCCGACGTCGGACGCGCCGTAAAAGCTCCAGCGAAACCCGGACACCAGATAGACCACCGGGTTGAACAGGGTGATCTTGCGCCAGATCGGCGGCAACATGCTGATGGAATAGAAACTGCCGCCCAGAAAGGTCAGGGGCGTGATGATCAGCATCGGCACGACCTGAAGCTTCTCGAAATTGTCCGCCCAAATTCCGATGATGAAGCCAAACAGGCTGAAACTGATCGCCGTCAGGACCAGAAAGCCTGCGGTCCAGAACGGATGAGATATCTGGAACGGCACGAACAGCCGCGCCGTGACCAGTATGATCATCCCCAGAATGACGGATTTGGTGGACGCGGCCCCAACATAGCCGATCACCGCTTCCACCCAGGAAATCGGGGCAGACAGAACCTCATAGATCGTGCCGTTCCATTTGGGCATGAATATGCCGAATGAGGCATTGGACAGGCTTTCGGTCAATACGGCCAGCATCATCAGCCCGGGCACGATGAAGGCGCCATAACTCACCCCGTTAATGGCGGTCATTCGTCCGCCGATGGCGGAACCGAACACCACGAAATAGAGGGACGTGGAGATGACGGGCGCCAAGATGCTCTGCGACAGGGTGCGGAACCAGCGAGACAGCTCGAAGATGTAGATGGCGCGGATTGCATAAAGGTTCATCTCAGCGCTCGCTCACCAGGGTCACGAAAATATCTTCCAGAGAGCTTTGATGGGTCTGGAGGTCGCGGAAATCAATCTGGCAGGCGGCCAGTTGGCGCATCAGTTCGCCAATACTGGCCCCGCCGCTCCGGGCGTCAAAGCTGTAGGTCAGGGTCAGGCCGTCGTCTGACAACTGCAGCTGATAATCCGCCAGCGCCGACGGAATCAGAGCCAGGGGCGCGGCGAGTTGCAGGCTCAGCTCGCGCTTGCCCAGCTTTTCCATCAGCCGGGCCTTGCCTTCGACCAGGATGATCTGGCCGCGAGAGATGACGCCGATCCGGTCCGCCAGCTCTTCCGCTTCATCAATATAGTGGGTGGTCAGGATGATGGTGACGCCCCGGTCGCGCAGGCGCTCCACCAGCGCCCACATGTCGCGGCGCAACTCCACATCGACCCCTGCGGTCGGCTCGTCCAGAAACAGGATCGAGGGTTCATGCGCCAGAGCCTTGGCGATCATGACCCGGCGCTTCATGCCGCCCGACAGGCTGATGATCTTGTTGTTCTTCTTGTCCAGCAAAGACAGGTCGCGCAGCACGCCCTCGATGAAGGCGTCGTCAGGCGCCTTGCCGAACAGGCCGCGACTGTGACGCACCGTCGCCCAGACCGTTTCGAAGGAATCGGTGTGAAGCTCCTGCGGCACCAGACCGATATGGGCGCGAGCGGTGCGATAGTCCTTCAGATTATCCGCGCCGTCGACCAGAACCACGCCCGAGCTTGGCCGCACTATGCCGCACACAATGCTGATCAGGGTGGTCTTGCCCGCCCCATTGGGGCCCAGCAGGGCGAAGATTTCGCCGCGTTGAATGTCGAGATCGACGGATTTGAGGGCCTGAAAGCCTGAATCATAGGTCTTGGTCAGACCCTTGATCTGGATAATGGGAGACACGACTTGTCCAGTCCGGTGCAGGTCCGGCGCATTGCCGCAACGATCGCAGGCCATCGCCCCTGGCGCTGGGCCAGTCACGATCTGCGCGCAACCACCGCGAAGATGAAAGAGACGACGACGGCGAAGGGCTTCGTCAAAGCAGCATCATATCGACCCCGTTCTGACTGTCGAGCCATTGCAACACGACTTGCCCGCTTCATCCAACGCGGGCCGACATGCCGCCATCGACGGGCAGGAGGGCGCCCGTGATAAAGGCGGCTTCGTCAGACGCCAGAAACAGAGCCGCATGGGCCGTATCCCAGGCCGTGCCCATCCGCCCGTTCAGGGGGACGCGCCGACTCCGCGCCGCCCGCGCCTCCGCCATGGATTGGCCGGACTCTTTCGTCACGCCCTGCAGGGCCATGGGCGTATCCATCAGTCCCGGCAAAATGGCGTTGCAGCGCAGGCCATGGCGCGCATTGGCGCTGGCCACGCTGAGCGTCAGGCGGTTCACGGCGGCTTTTGACACTTCGTAAGCCACCATATTGGCCCCTGCGACCGAAGCCAGGGACGAGATGTTGACAATGGCCCCGCCCGGGGTCTGGCGCATGACGGGCGTCGCCTCGCGGATGGTGCGCCACATGCCCTTGAGATTGACCGACAGGATGTGGTCGAAAGCCGCTTCCGAGGCCAGATGGGCTGGACCGTCTCCATCGCCGCCGACACCCACCACATTCACCAGAATATTGACCTCGCCAAAGGCGCGCACCGCCTCCGCCACCAGGGCCTGCACCTGAGCCGGATCGCAGATGTCCGCGCAGAAGGGCGCGGCGACTCCGCCCGCATCGGTAATGATCCTTGCCGTCTCCTGCGCCCGCTCGCCCACGCGATCGACGCACAGGACCCGCGCCCCTTCCCGCCCGAACAAGAGGGAAATGGCGCGTCCATTACCCATGGTGTCGCCGGGCGTCTGCCCTGCGCCCACGACAATAGCGGCCTTGCCTTGCAGTCTGCCCGTCATGGCGCGCCTCCATCCAGCGTCTTTTTCGCATGGCGACCGAGCGTTAGATCCAGGATCGCATGAGTCAAGCCGAGCCTGTGGCTGCCAGCCTTCAGCGCGGTTGGAAGCCGGCGATAATCATCCTCAGTTCCGGCTCGTCCACCAGCGTCGCCGCTTCAGCGATCGACACCCAGCGCTTTTCACGCTCATGCATTTCCGGCCAGTCGACGTTCTCCACGGTCACCTGCAGGGCGTAGACATCCACCGTCACGAACTTTTCCCGCCCGCTTCTGAGGCGTTTCAGATAGCCATAGGCGCCCAGCGGGGCCATGGACGGATAGCCCTCGATCCCCGCCTCCTCATAGGCCTCGCGCATGGCGGTCATGTTGGAGGCCAGCCCCTTGATCGGCCAACCCTTCGGGATGACCCAGCGACGCGTCTCACGCGACGAGATCAGCAGGATTTCGGCCCGGCCATCCTCCAGTCTGCGCCAGGGAAGCGCTGCATATTGGACCTTGCCCCGGCTGGAAGGCTTGGGCTTGGCGTCGGCGCGCTTTGACTTTGGCGCCTTGCCGCCCCTGGCTTTAACCGTGGCGATGGCGGGCTTTGCGGGACGATCAGCCATGCGCGCCTGCTCCGCCCATCGCCTGCGTGACCTTGGAGCCCATGGCGTGCACGATCCTCCCGCCGCTAAACGTCGCGCCCAGCGCAAAGGGCGGGACCTCAATGATCCCCATGGTCTTTTGCGCGTCATTGGCGCCATGACCAAGGGAATAGAGAGGCGCAGACCTAAACTGCATCCCGCAAAACGACTTGTCCACCCGGGCGGGCTTGGGCCGGACGACCCGCCACGACACAATCAGCCCATCCATCGCCGTCTTAGAGCCTGGCGCGAATGGAGACGTCCCCCGCGCAGAGGGCGAGGCAATGCACATCGAGCAGGTCAACAAACCGTCCTCTTCCGGCACGAGCGATCGGCGCCATCCAGGCATCTCCGCAACATCCTGCGACCTCCACAGGGCGCGCCCACGCACTCCATCTAATCCACGGCCATCCGATTCGATCACGAATTCGTACGTCTACGGATCATATTCCTGATTAGCGAAGCAATCGCGCGCCATCAAGGCGCCACGGCCTGTATGTGCGCCATCATCTCTGGTCCAAACGAAAGCGGCGCGCTGATCGCTGGGATCAACGCGCCGTCTTCAGGACTTGCCCACGCCAGAGGCGGTTTGGCGCCGCCTCCGGTTCCTCAGCCTCAGCCGACTTCGGTGATGCCGAAGCCGGAGGTGCGCGCCGCCATGCGTGAGCGGACGTTGCGCGGCACCTGACGCTGGCTCTTGGCCCGCGGCAGGTCCATTTCGGCGATCGGGTCGAAGTTCGAAGCGATCTCCTCATGTTCGGACCAGTTGTCGAAGACCATGCGATCGACATTGTCGACGAAGGTTTCCGACGCCGTGCCTTGCGCCAGGATCAGGGTGTGGTCCGCCAACTCCACGTGGAAGTAGGTGAAGGTCTCGGGCACGTTCTGCATCCGAACCACGGTGTGGCCGTTCACCAGAGCCCCGGCCTGAACCAGAACACCGTCAATCAGCACCGCGTGGCAGGGCGACAGGGTCAGGTCCCGGGCCGGCACATTCTCGTCAATGGCGCCCGCCAGGATCGTCACCGGCAGAACCGTGATCGGATCCACGAAGCGCTTCACCACCGTGCGCCGTCCGATCCACCGGATCTTCTCCGCACGACCCTCAGCCGTCAGAACCAGGTCACCGGTCTTCAGGTCTTCGATCGCCACTTCGCCCTGCGGCGTTGCGATCATCGTCCCGGCCACGAAGCAGGCCGGCGGACCCGTGTCGCCCGTGGCGCCCGTGAAGGCGGAGGGGCCAGTGGCGCCGGTGGCGCCAGTCGCGCCGGTTGCTCCGGTGGCGCCCGTCGCGCCGGTGTCACCCGACCGTCCGGTATTGCCCTCAGCGCCGGTGGCGCCGGTCGCGCCCGTCGAACCCACCGCCCCGGTCGAGCCGGTGGCGCCGGTCGAGCCGACCGCCCCCGTCGAACCCGTTGCGCCGGTCGAACCCGTCGCGCCAGTATCCCCCGTTGCGCCGGTTGATCCCGTCGCGCCGGTCGAGCCTGTCAGACCGGTTGAGCCGGTGGCGCCCGTGGCTCCGGTCGCTCCAGCGGAGCCGACCGCGCCGGTTGCGCCAGTGTCACCCGACCGCCCGGTATTGCCCTCAGCGCCGGTGGCGCCGGTCGCGCCCGTCGAACCCACCGCCCCGGTCGAGCCGGTGGCGCCGGTCGAGCCGACCGCCCCCGTCGAACCCGTTGCGCCGGTCGAACC
>CAIOJR010000160.1 GCA_903858685.1 uncultured Caulobacterales bacterium
CGGATGCGGGCGCCATTGGCACCGCCCCTCTTGTCTGACCCACGGAAGGTGGATGCGGATGCCCAGGCGGTGGATACCAGTTCGGACACCGATAGACCCGATGCTGCAATATGGCTCTTCAGCGAAGCAATGTCATGAGCATCGATTACCGGGTGGGTGGCTACCGGAATGGGGTCTTGCCAAACCAATACTTCGGCCGGCACTTCGGGACCCATGTAGCGGGCACGCGGTCCCATATCGCGGTGGGTGAGCTTAAACCAGGCGCGGGCGAATGCATCGGCAAACTGGTCGGGGTGTTCGTAGAAACGCCTGGAAATTTTTTCGTAGGCGGGGTCTATCCTCAATGCAAGGTCGGTGGTGAGCATGAAGGGGTTGTGGTGCTTGGAGGGGTCGTGCGCGTCGGGCACGGTGCCTGCACCGGCATTGTTTTTGGCCGTCCATTGTTGGGCGCCTGCGGGGCTTTTGGTGAGTTCCCACTCGTAGCCAAAGAGGTTTTCGAAGAAGTTGTTGCTCCACCGGGTGGGGGTGGCGGACCAGGTGACGTCGAGGCCGCTGGTGATGGCGTCGGCGCCCTTGCCGGAGCCGAACGCGCTCGCCCAGCCCAAGCCTTGCGCCTCGATCCCTGCCGCTTCCGGCGCTGCGCCGACAAGGCTCGCGTCGCCTGCGCCATGGGTCTTGCCAAAGGTGTGCCCGCCCGCGATCAGGGCGACCGTCTCCTCGTCATTCATCGCCATGCGCGCAAAGGTCTCACGGATGTCGCGGGCCGAGCCGAGCGGGTCTGGCGCGCCGTTCGGCCCCTCTGGATTGACGTAGATCAGGCCCATCTGCACGGCGGCGAGGGGGTTTTCGAGGTCGCGGTCGCCGGTGTAGCGCTCGTCGCCCAGCCACTCACCCTCCGAACCCCAGTAGGTCGCCTGGTCCGGTTCCCACGTGTCCGCGCGGCCTCCGGCGAATCCGAAGGTCTGAAAGCCCATGGACTCCAGCGCAACATTGCCTGCGAGGATCATCAGATCGGCCCACGAAAGGCTCGCTCCGTACTTCTGCTTGATGGGCCAGAGCAGTCGTCGCGCCTTGTCCAGATTGACGTTGTCGGGCCAGCTGTTCAGCGGGGCGAAGCGTTGCTGGCCCTGGCCTGCGCCGCCGCGGCCATCCGTGACGCGATAGGTTCCCGCGCTGTGCCAGGCCATGCGGACGAAGAGCGGGCCGTAGTGGCCGAAATCCGCCGGCCACCAGTCCTGCGAGGTGGTCATAAGCGCTGTGAGGTCTGCGGTTAGGGCGTCGAGGTCGAGGCTTGAAAAGGCCTTGGCGTAGTCAAAGTCCGCGCCCAGCGGGTTGGACGCGGGGCCGTGCTGGTGCAGCACCGACAGATCGATCTGGTTCGGCCACCAGTCCTTATTGGTGCGGCCGACTGGGCCTTGCGGCGCGGCGCCGTGCGCGACGGGGCACTGGCCTTGCTTTGCGGTGTCGGAAGAGGCGGTCATCTTGGGTTTCCTCATCAAGGGGAGCGATTGAGGACACTTCTACGCCCGACCAACGCATCGGAGAAATTTATAATATTTTTGTTTAAAATAGAAAAATACGATGCGTACTTACCCGGATTGCGATGTCGCCGCCCGGCGCCTAAGGTCCTGAAAACGGAGCGCAGCATGCTCGAATACAACATGGCGCTAAACGCCGTCTGGTTGGTCTGGGCCTTGAGCTGGTTCGCGGCAGCGCTCTGGTCCGCGCCGACGTCGGTTCGCAAGAGGACGGATGTCTTCACGCTGAAGCGGGTGTTACTGGGGCTCGGCGCGACCATGACCATTCCGC
>CAIOJR010000161.1 GCA_903858685.1 uncultured Caulobacterales bacterium
CAGCCTCATCCCGGCCGATCAGGCGGCCAAGCTCGCCCTGATCGGCGATGCCGCCCTGATCCTGGACACCACCCTGTCGCCCTTCGACGTGGCGCCGCCGCCGTCGGATGCAGAGCTGCGCGCCAGCCTCATTCACGCCGCGGCCTCTTTGGATGCGGCCGCCCGGGGGACCGGCCCGGCGGACAGAACCGCGCAGAGCCTGTCTGCGCGATTGAAGCGGCTGGCCGACGCAGCGCCTGCCCGTCGCGCCGCAGCTGTTCTAGCCCTGACCGGCAGCCTGACGCCCGCGCTTGATCAGGTGCGCGCCAGCCTGACGGCGGAACCGGTCACCCTCGCCACCTTGCCGCAGGAGCTCAAGCGCGAGTGGATCAGCGCCAAAGGCGAGGCGCGGGTCGACATCACGCCCGCAGGCGATCCCGCCGATCCTGCCAATTTGCGACATTTCGTCGCCGACGTGCGCGCTGTGGCGCCCAATGTATCAGGTCCGCCCGTGGCGGTTATCGAGGCCGGGCGCACCATATTGGGCGCCTTCATCGAGGCGGGACTGTTGTCGACCGCCGCCATCTGCATCCTGTTATTCGTCATCCTGCGCAGCCTGCGCGACGTGGCCCTGACGATTGCGCCGGTCCTGCTAACCTTCATCCTCAGTCTGGCGACCCTGGCCGTATGGCGTCAGCCCATCAATCTTGAAAACCTCATCGCCCTGCCCCTGCTGCTGGGAATTGGCGTCTCCTTCAACATCTATTCGGTCATAGCCTGGCGAGACGGCGCGCCGCTTCGAACCCGGGCAAGCCTGAGCCACGCCATACTGTTCAGCGCCCTGACGACCGGCGCATCTTTTACGGCGCTGGCGCTCTCCGCCCATCCGGGCACATCAAGCCTGGGGCAGCTTTTGCTGATCTCCCTGTTCTGGACGGTCATCAGCGCTCTGCTGGTTCAGCCCGCCCTTCTGGCGTTCGCCAGAAGCGGATCAGACCAAGCGGCGGTCTGAAGGGTCTGAAACCCCGGCTATTTCAGCTTGGCCGTTGCCGCGTCGAGTTTCTTGACCAACCCGCTGGCTCCGCCGCTGGCCACGGCCTCTGCAAAGTCTGATCTTTGCGTCGCCAGTTGGCTAACCCCGTCATAGATCACGTCGATGATCTTCCAGACGCCGCCATATTCGCGCAGACGATAGCCGATCTTCAATGGCGCCTCGCCCGACTGGCGGACCTCCGCACGGACCAGTTTATCCAGGCCGCGCACCTGAACCGCAGGATCGACCTGAATGGACTGGCCGCTGAAATCTTTGAATTCATATGCGTATCTGGCTTCGGTATAGCGCGACAGGGCGTCGACTATCGAGGCGCGTTCTGTCGCGCTCATCGTCGTCCAAGGGGCGCCGACAGCAATCTGGGCCATGATCTGGAGATTGAAGGCCTGATCAATATACTGGCGCACCTTGCCGCCGCGCAGTTCTCCCTTGCGCGCTGCAGAGACCAGATTGTCGTCCAGGGTCGTCACGCGCACCAGCGCCGGGTCGGCGTCCGCCGCCCTGACAGGAACAGCGACCGCCATGAGGGCGGAGGCGATCGCCGTGGCCGCAACAAGTCGAAGTCCTTTGGCGTTGAATGAACGCTTCGAAGCCATGCTCATCACAGTCAAACCAACCTCCCGCCGAGCGGGGACGACGATCCCCGATCATTTGACATTGTCTCATTCATATCCGCTGTTTCGCAACGGATCATCTTGACCACAAGATCTATAGCCATAACTGGGCGACAAAGCGGCGCTTGGCGCGGACGCGCTCCGCGCATAAGTCGACTGGAACCCAAAACGAGAGGGACGACGCCATGGACCCCGATCTGATCGCAGCCGCCCAAGCTGTGGCTGCCCTACTGACCGCGCGTAAGGAGACGGTCGCCATAGCTGAATCCTCGGCTGGCGGTCTGATCAGCGCGGCCCTGCTGAGCGTGCCAGGCGCCTCGTCCTATTATCTGGGGGGCGGCGTGATCTATACGGGTCGCGCCCTGAAGGGCCTTTTGCACGTCGATCGCGCCAGTCTGGAGGGGATGCGCTCCTCGTCGGAGCCTTATGCGCAGTTTCTGGCCGATACGGTCAGATCAACGCTTCGCGCGGACTGGGGTCTGTCCGAGACCGGCGCTGCGGGCCCGACAGGCAATATATACGGCGACGATGCCGGCCACACCTGTATGGCGGTGTCGGGCGCCGCCTCGCAGGTCAGCACCCTGGAGACCGCCGACACCGACAGGCGCGCCAATATGGTCCGCTTCGCTGTCACGGCGTTGCGACTTCTGGAAACGGCGCTTCTGGCGGACAATGGACGGCCCCGCTGACCTTTCAGAGGTTAGTTCCCCGGTGTGGCATAACGCGCCTGAACCGGAGCGTAGACGTCGAACACCTGGCCATCCGCGATGGAGCGCAGCAGCTTCACATATTCCGCATGGGCCCAGGCGAGCGGGGTGGCGGAATTGGTGCCCTGCCCCGGCTGCCCGCCAATCGCCAGATGCGCGCCGACTCCGTCATTGACCTGTTCCGGCAACATCAGGCCCTGATTGGCGAAGCGCTCCATCGCGTGGACATAGGTGTTACGGATGTCCGTCAGCTGGTCTGCTGAGGGCTTGCCCTTCAGCCCCGCCAGAGCCAGCGCGTAGTGACCGCGCTCCCCCGTCAGCAGCGGCCAGACGCGGCCTCTCTGACCTGCGGACATCTTGCCATTGTCCGCGCCATAATTGCCGCCTGTGATCTGATCCTCGCCATAGCCGTCATGGCCATAGCGACGAAAGCCGGGAAAGAGCCCCTTCTCGCCCGGAAAGCTGAAATCATAGCGCACGCGCAGATCATCGGCGCGGGTCTGGTCATCCAGGACCTTCAGGCTGGCGATCACGTGCGCATCGTCCGGGCGTCGCACGCCGTAACGCACCAGTTCGAGAAAGCCCGCATCGATCATGGCGTCGGCATTGATTTCTGACAGACCATTGCGCGGCGTGATGACGCCCGAAGGGGCCGGCGTCTCGTTCAGGGCGATACGCAAATAGTAGTGACCGTCGCCCAGCTGGCCGGTGGTGGTGAACATGTGCGCCTCGACCTCGGCGGCATATCTGTCCGCTGTCTGACGATACCTGACCGCGCCGGTCGCATCCCCCGCCAGATCGGCAATGTCGCCCGCCACCGTCAGACCGGTGATCACAGCGGCGGTCGTGGAGGGCGAGTAACCCGCCTGCTCCTCCCAGCGCTCCTGCTGGCTATAGGGCGGGCGGATCACGACGCTATTATCCAGCAGCGACACCGCGCCGCCGTCGACCAGAAAATCAGCCGCGGGCTTGATCATCACCCCATAGCGCGCCGTCAGCTCATCTGGCGTGATCAGTCCGAGTTTCCAAAGCTTCCAGCCCAGCATGATCGGCATGGCGGTCTGGTCCAGCTGGACGCCTTTCCATTCGGCCTGTCCGTCCACATGCGACTTCTGCTGGAACCAGCCGCCGACGCCGTGATTGCCCGGCGTGTCCGGCCCCACCTGCACCGTCTTCAGATAGCGGAAGGCCGCTACCGGCGTCTCGCGGTCCCCCAGAGCCGCGAGCGCCATGGCGCACTGATAGAAGTCCCGTGGCCAGACCGCCTTGTAACCCGTGGAAGCCGCCTGAGCCCGCACCGTGTCGCCCCATGGATTGGAGAGGGACGCAATCAGCGCCCCGGCATGGGTCTTGTCTTCCTGCACCTTCAAGGCCAGAGCGCTGGCATAGGCCAGTCGCCCGCCATCGGTGGCCTGAGCCGCCAGTCTTGGCAGTTGCGACAGGCCCGACAGATAGGTTGACCAACCCGTTTGGCCGTTCTGGCCGTTATAATGGGCCAGCAGTGTCTGGTAACCGACCTTCAGGGCCCCGGTCGCAGCCGCCTTGCTTTCCTGGCGGTTGGCGCCAAAGCCGAGCACCACGTCAAAGGTGCGCTCACCAAGGGTCGGCCGTGACAGTTCGGCCGTCAACAGGATCGAACCGGTCTGCGCGCCTGTCGTGTTCCACAATTGAGTCAGACGGCCGTGCGCCTTCAGATCCGTAAGCCCGTCCGATACGCCGTTGAACCCGACGGTCGCGGCGGCGAACGGATGGCTGGCCTTGATTGTCAGGAAATCGGCGCCCTCATGCGCCACAAGCTCGGTCGCAGAAGCCTCGCCCGCGTCACCCACCGAGGTGTTGGCCATGTGCGGCTCCACCACAAGGTACGACGCCGCCAAACCCTTCAGTGGGCGAATGATGATGCGCATGAACAAGACATTGCGGTCAGGATCAGTGAAGATTCGCTTCTCGATCTCGACCGTGCCGGCCTTGTCGCGGGTGATCAGCCGATAGCTGGGCGCCAGGGGACGCCCCATCTCGTCCGAATACAGATATTCGGTGCGCGAAGTGGTGTTCTCGCCCTCCACGATCAGTCCCGCCGAGGTCCGCACAGCCATGCGCACCGTGCGAACCTGGGCCTCGTGGATCAGACCGTACATGGTCTCGGTCAACATGCCGTCTGCGACAGAGAACCAGACCTTCGAGGCGCCTGCGGCCTGCCCATTCCGGTAGGGTTCATAGGCCGTGCCAATACCCGTCTTGGCGGCGGGCGCCCAGTTGGACACCAGACCCGGTGCGCCAGGGGCCGTGGCCGTGACCGCGCTGGCCTGCAATGGGCCGGACAGGAGACCTGTGCCCATAAACGTCAATGAGAGGGCGAGCGCCTTGAGGCGAGTGGAAGTCTTCATGTGGAGCATATCGGTCACCGGGGCGTTCAAAGGATGAAAATCGCGGCTCAAACAGGTGACGCTGCGATGAAGATGACTGGAACCTTATGAGCCGCCGGATCGCTTTCGCCTGCCATCGGGATTTTGACTGTCCGGCGCATGGCGCGCTCATTTGGTTGGTATCCGGGATAAATAAAAGGGCCTGCTGAATCTGGGGATGGATCCAGCAGGCCTTATCTTCCGGTCAGACCCGCCCGGCGAAGTGGACCTGACGGCCGGTCGCGCGGACGATCCGTTTCCGGACGATATACGAACTCAAAGCGTACGAAGCGTCGTCATTAGTCCGCCTATATCGGGGCATTAACCCGACATGATAAACCAAACGCCCGCCCTGCCTGCGGATCTGCTTTCCAGAAAAACGGACGCTGCTTGGCTTGCGTTGAAATCACACGCAAATGGAAGCAAAAATTGCGAAGGCTTTCAAGTCGCAAACGCCCATAATCTCGTGGATCAATCCGGAATTTGTCGCTGAATCATCAGAATGACAAGATTTTTTGATGATATGGACGCCGCCACACATAGGCAATATAATGCAAATTATTGCAAATTGGGCAAGGTCGGATAAGGCGGCCGCCTCAACGCCAAGGCATCGGGGCGTTGGCGCGTCCATGAAAAAACAGCCGCCGGACGGGCGTCAGAATAGGCCGGCCGATGAGCTTGAGGCGACCGGGAAATTATTGAAAAAGGTTGTCTGATTTGGCCTTTTGCGGAGAGAATAGCTGGCGGATTCACCGCCACGCGGTTTGGACGGATAGGGCCGTCGCCACGGTCGGGGGGTGTTCATGAACGGGGAAATGATCAGGTCCATCGTGATCGTCGGCGGCGGGTCGGCTGGGTGGATGACGGCCGCGGCCCTGTCGAATGCGGTCGGGCGCTCAATCGCCGTCACCGTCATCGAATCCGATGAAATCGGCACGATCGGCGTGGGTGAAGCCACCATCCCTCCCATCAAATCCTTCAATGCGGAGCTTGGCATAGCTGAGGCCGATTTCATCGCCGCCACACGGGGCAGTTTCAAACTGGGCATTGAGTTTGTCGGGTGGGGCGCACAGAGCGGGCGATACTTCCACCCCTTCGGAACCTATGGCGCGGATTTCGACCGCGTATCGCTCTATCACTACTGGCTTCGCGAGCGGCTTGCCGGAGACACCACGCCGATTGACGACTATTCGATGTGCTGGGCGCTGGCTCGGGCCAATCGCTTCGGACCGCCGGTGGACAACCCACGCGACGTGCGCTCAACCCACGCCTACGCCTATCATTTCGACGCCGGTCTCTATGCGCGTTTCCTGAGACAATATGCCGAGCTTCGTGGCGTTCAACGGCTGGAGGGCAAGATCGTCGGGGCCGAACGTGACGGCGCCACCGGAAATATCCCTCATGTCCGCTTGGCGGATGGACGGGTGATCACGGGCGACTTCTTTGTCGATTGCTCGGGCTTCCGCGCGCTCCTGCTTGCAGACACGCTGGATGTTGGCTTTGAGGATTGGTCGCATTGGCTGCCTTGCAACCGGGCTGTCGCCGTTCCCTCGGCCAATTCCGGCCCGATCACGCCCTATACGCGGTCGACGGCGCGAACGGCCGGATGGCAGTGGCGTATCCCACTGCAGCACAGGCAGGGAAATGGGCATGTCTATTGCGCCGATTTTGTCAGCGATGACGAAGCCGCTGCGACTTTGTGCGAAAATCTGGAGAGTGCGCCCCTGGCCGAGCCGCGCTTCCTGAAATTCACCGCGGGTCGACGAAAACAGGCATGGAGCCATAATTGCGTCAGTATCGGACTTGCGGGGGGCTTCCTGGAACCTCTGGAGTCGACAAGTCTCCACCTGATACAGACGAGCATAGAGCGTTTGCTGCGACTATTGCCCGATGGGCGCCAAGACCCCCTGAACGCGGAGGAATTCAATCGCGCAACGGCGGTGGAGTTCGATAGAATTCGCGACTTTATCATTCTGCATTATTACACGAATACGCGACCCGAACCCTTCTGGCAGGCTTGCGCCCACATGCAAATTCCAGATGAACTGGCCTACAAGATAAAGCACTTCATGGGCAGCGGACGGCTGGTCTCCCCGCAGGACGAGCTTTTCCGCAACCCCAGCTGGCTGGCGGTTTATCTGGGCCAGGGCATGACGCCGCAGCGCTACGACACAATGGCCGACGCGCGGCCAGATGTCGACGCGGCCAGCCATCTGCGCAAGCTGCGCAACATGATGAGCGAAGCCGCCAAAACCTATCCGACGCATGACGAATATCTGGGTAAACTTTCCCCAGCACCGGCGGCGGCGGGCTAGAGACGTGGTTTCAGCGTCCAACATCCGGATTGAGTCGGTGGGGAATGAAGCCCAGCCGGTCATTGTGATCGATGAATTCGCGAAGGATTTCCTGGCCCTGCGCGACGCAGCCCATGCAGCCAGCTACCGCATGATGAGAGGACACTACCCCGGGATTCGCGCGCCTGTTCCGGTGGACGTGGTGAACGGCTTTCTGGACCCCTTCCTGGGATTGATCGCCGACACGTTTGGCCATCCATGCGCCCCTGCCCTGATCGAGTCCTTCTATTCCATCGTGACGACGCCGCCGGAACGGCTGACGCCGATCCAGCGCCTGCCCCATTTCGACGGGCTGGAGGTCGAGCGTATCGCCATGGTCCATTTCCTTGGCGAGGATGATCAGGGCGGCACCGCCTTTTATCGGCACAGGGCGACCGGATATGAAACCATCAACCAGGCGCGTCATCCCGGCTATGACGCCGCCCTGCATCGCGATGTTGCAACCCATGGCATGCCGACGCCGGCCTATATTTCGGGCGACACCGCGATCTTCGAGCAGATTGGTCGCATTTCCGCCCGACCCAACCGCGCCCTGATCTACCGCAGCCACCTTCTACACTGCGCGGATCTGTCGAACGCCATCACACTGTCTCCCGATCCGAAGATTGGACGTCTTACCGTCAACACCTTCCTGATCGGACGCGGCTAGACGGCCCGACAGTGCCGCGCAATGAACGCCTCGTGGCTGGGCATGTCCGCCACCTGCTTTGCGACACTGCGCCGTAGAAGCGCTAACAGCTCTTTCACTTCGGCCGGGCTCTGATTGTCGGCGAAAGGGTGATACCCGTCCGGGATGACCCCTTGACCGACCATGACCTGTAGCCAGCCGGGCTCGGCAAACAATTCTTCATTAAATCGGCTGATGCGGCCATTGGCGCGAAACAGCTCCAACTTTTCGGTCAGGCTGTCAGGAACGGCCATGGTGGCGCAGTCACGCCAGAACGGCTCAGGCCGGCTATTGGCGTGGTAGTGCAGGATGATGAAGTCCCGCACCCGCTCCCACTCGAAGATGGTCTGCGAATTATAGGCGGAGACATCGACCGCATTGATCGTGCCATTGGGCAGAAACTTCAACAAACGCTCAACCGCAGACTGGACGAGATGAATGCTTGTCGACTCCAGTGGTTCCAGAAAACCTGAGGCAAGCCCCAGAGCGACGACATTTCCGCGCCAAAAGACCTTGCGACGACCTGTCGTGAACTTCAGGATCCGCGGATCGCCGAGCGCTTCGCCGTCGAGGCCCGAGGTAAGCACCTGCGCAGCTTCGTCATCACTGATATGGCTGGAGCAATAGACATGGCCATTGCCGATCCGATGCTGCAGCGGAATGCGCCATTGCCACCCTGCCCGGTGGGCAGTCGAACGGGTAAAGGGGGTTAGCTCAGGCGCGGAGGCGCAGGGCAAGGCCAATGCCCGATCACAGGGCAGCCAGTGGCCCCAGGCCTCATAGCCAACGCCGACCGCACCTTCAATCAGCAGACCGCGGAAGCCGGTGCAGTCAATGAACAGATCCCCCGGCAGGGTTCTGTCGCCGTCCAGGCTGAGGCTCGTCACATGCCCGCTTTGGGCGTCGGTCTGAACGGCGTTGATCTGACCTTCAAGGCGCTTCACACCGCGCGCCTGGGCATAGGCCCCCAGATACCGGGCATAGAGGCTCGCATCAAAATGGAAGGCGTGCGCAATATCGTTGGGTTGGGGGGGATGGCTCTTCGCCCTTGTGAATTTCCCGGCATAGGCCGCCGCAGAGTTCACCGAATAGGCGTCCAGCGGGGCCGTCTCTCCCAGATCACGGCCGCGACGCCAGAAGTGTTGAAAAGGCGTTTGCCCGATCTGTCGCCCGACCGCGCCAAAGGCGTGGATATAGCGGCTATCGCTGGCGCCCCAGCCCACAAATTCAATCCCGAGCTTATAGGTCGCCTGGGTCTCGCGCATGAAGGCGAATTCGTCCAGGCCCAGCGCGGCGTTCAAGAGTTGCAGTTGCGGTATGGTGGCTTCGCCGACGCCCACAGTCCCGATCGCGTCGGACTCCACAAGGGATATCTCGTAGCGCGACGGCGGCAGAAAGCGGGCGAGCACCGCAGCGGCGATCCACCCCGCCGTTCCACCTCCGGCTATGACAATGCGATAGGGCTGATCCACGTGCATCGACTTATCCTGGGCGGTCTTGAAAATGAAAATAGCGGCGGGCTGAATTAGGCCCGCCGCATTTCCAAGTCTTAGTCAATCATCAGAATCGATGATCAGAACTTATAGGTCGCACCTGCAAGGTAGGTTGCGCCGTAACGATCCCGGATGTTGACTTCTCTGGGGTCGCCATTGACGTAGGAAATGGTGCTGCTGTTCGTCAGGTTATGCCCCTGAAGATAGACAGACAGCCCACTCAGTTGGCCGGTCTTGAAGTCATAACCGATCTGAGCATCCAGCGTATCTTGCGACTTCGTCAAGTTGGCCGTCACCTGAGCGCTGAACAACTGATAGTCACCCAGATATTGGCCGCGGTTGGTGTAGGATGCCCGCGCGTTGAAGCCATTCTTCTCATAGAAGAATTGGACCTGATAGACATATCTCGACAGACCCGGCAGCGTGATCTTCTGGCCGTTCGAGAAGGTAATTTTGCTATCCGTGCTGGCGTAGTTTCCAATAACGCTGAAACCATCCAGCATGGGCGTCGCCACATTCAGGGGCACGACCGTGCTGATTTCAAAGCCTTCGACGTAACCCTTGCCGTTATTGATCGGCGCCGTGGCCCAACCCTGTGTGGTGTAGGCCGAATTGGTCAAAAGCGGAGACCCATTGGCCAGAGATGAATAGCTGGAGAAGTCATAGGAATAGGTCGCCTGAGTCGTCGGCCCGTTGCTGTTGACGTTTCCGGTGTTCAGATTTTGGTTCTGGGTCGTGAAGTTCGTGATCGTCTTGTAATAGGCGGCGAAGGCGATCTTTCCCTGATAGTTCAGGAAATACTTCTCCAGCGAGAAGTCATAATTGTTCGCATAGTACGGCTTAACCGAAGGATTGCCGCCATTGCCCTGGAACAGCGGCGTCTTGCCATTGATTTTCGGGACAGTGGTACAGCCCTGCGCGCCGCAATAATTCACCGAGAAGGAGGCATTTTCGTCATCCAGCGTCGGGCGGGCCAGGGTGCGGCTGATGCCGACACGCGCCAGAAGATCCTTATGAATCTCCATGGTCAGGTTCAGGCTTGGCAGAACGTCAGTATAGTTGGTGCCGCCTCTGGACGGAGCTGTTGTCGTCGAGTTGAGCGCCACAAAGCCGGTCGAGGACTGATCGGTGTGAACGATCTGCGTGCCGACATTGCCGCGAACAGGCTTGCCTGCCAGCGTGGTGTCAATATTGGCCTGCAGATAGGCGGTGGTGATCTTCTCCTCGACCGTCCAGTCACGCGCGGTGTCGTTCGACACGGACTGGGGCGCTGTCCTGAGAATATTCTGCGCGGCGATCGGATCGACCGCCAGGATCTGGGTGCCGGTCACAGCGTAAGGCGAGACGGCGCCCTTGATGATGGAAGACGGGATCGCAATGCTGTTCGCGCCGCCATTCGTGCCCGGCCAGTTGCCGCAGCCCGCCACAGTGACGGTGCCAGCTGCGCCCGGCAGACAGATGAAGTAGCCGGAATAGTTGGAGACCTTGGTCTCGTCGCCATAATTGACGCCGATCTCCCAGCTCTTGAGAACGTCCCAATGGGTTTCGCCATCCAGCTCGGCGCGCAGACCCTTCACCGTGTCGTGGAAGTCGGGCACGTTGTTGAAGCCCACCTGGCCCCAGCCCTGCGGGTCGGTCAGAGTGACCTGGGTCGGGCTGGCGAAGTTCGCACCCGAGATGTTCACGCCATAGGTGCCGTCAGAATTGCGCGTGATGGTGGCAAGCCCGGGATTGACCGTGCCGCCGCTGGAGACGAGGTTCTGGAACGACGTACCCATGTAGATTTCATAGGTATTATCGTGACGGGTGGCGCGCGAGTAGTTTGCATCAACGCTCATTTTCAGAGAGTCGTTGAAGCGATATTTTGCGTTCCAGCCGATCGCGCCGGTGGTTCCGTCCGACGTGTTGAAATCGTTACGAAGAACCGGATTCACCAGCCACTGCTCGCTCGTGACATAACCATTGGCTGACTTTTCCGAACCGGCGACCTGGGTGTCGTGGCTCCAGCTCGCCAGCGGCATTTCCCAGCCACGGGAATATTCGCGCGTCCGGCTCTTGGTGTAGAGCGCGTCCACCGACATTTCGAACTGGTTGTTCGGCCGGTAAACAATGTGGCCGAAGCCTGATTGGCGGGTCAGGGTGTTGGAATTGGCGTAGTTCTGGATGTCGTCGGGGCCGATATTGCCGGCCGCATCGCGGCTGGTCGGGCCGTAATAGTTGCCGTTGCCGCCGCCCGTCGCCCAGTGATAATCCTGGGTCGGGTCGTTGATCGCCGAGAAGCCGGCGGAGACGCCGATCGTATCATCCGCATACTTGTGCACGTAGAGAGCGGAGACCTTGTAGCCCTGATTGTCGGCTTCTGGGTTCAGCGACTTGTACTCGCCAAGCTGGCCCTGGATGTTGATCGCAGCCGAGTTCTTCTGCTTCAGCGGATCGTAGGTTTGCAGATTGACAGTGCCCGCCAGACCGGCGTTGAGCAGGTCAGCCGACGGGGTCTTGATCACGTCGATTTCTTGGAAGAGGTCGCCGGGATATTGTCCATAGTCGAAACGACGGTTGTCATCGACGGTCGCAATCGTGCGCCCGTTGAGCGTGGCGGTCGTATAGTCCGGGCCGAAGCCGCGAATGGAAATGTATTTCGCGCGACCCGATGCCTGCTGGACGGCCAGACCGGGCAGGCGCGACAGGGCGTCGGCGATCGACACGTCCGGCAGCTTGCCGACATCTTCGGCCGAGATGGACTCGATGACCTGGTTGGCGTTGGCCTTGACGATGGTTGCGGACTGGATTGACCGCGCATAGCCGGTCACGACAATCGCCTGAACATCGCCGCCGGAATTGGCGTCCGAAGCCGCAGTCGCCGCAGCCGCCGCGCCCACAGCGATAACCTGACCATCCGCAAAGGCTTGCGAGGCGAAACCCATCGCCAGGGCCACGCCCGCAGCGCCGCCCATCAGCCGAAGCCGATGCTTGTTAGAAACTTCCATGCCGTTCCCCCTAGGTTGCTTCAGACGCCCTGCGCTCCTGCGGACGACCGATCGTGTGTCCAACTCTGGATCGAGGCGCCCGTATTGGTTCGCAGGCCCTCTAGACCCATCGCCCAATGCTTGAAATCACGCTCTCGACCGACCAGCGAACGCCCCCCGACCTGGTTTGAGCGCGCGCCAGTTTGCGGCCTGCCTTGCAAGCCCCTGCAAAAGGAAGCAAAAATTGCGAAAGCTTGCAAGTCATAAAAGTGCAAATTTCGCGCGCTCCACCAGGAAATTGCCTATATCCCATACAAAATATGCTGGTTTTGGGCGGTTTGGGAGACTTGACGCGGCGCACGGCTGCTGCAAATTATTGCAAGGCTCAGCAGATTTGCAAAAATTTGCAGAAAATTTCCAAAATGCGGGCCATTGGGGAAGGATGGAATCAATGGTCGGGAACGCCACATGGCGCCGAGCCCTCACGGCGATCGCAACAGGCCGCCGTGTGGCCGGCGCACTGGCGGCGGCGCTCGCTGTTCAGGGCCTGGGCCAGGCCCTCGCCCCGCCCGCCTTCGCCGCGCTCGCCACGACGCCAGACTTCCGCAGTCGTCTGGCCGAGGACGAGGTGATCTATTTCGTCCTGCCTGATCGATTCGCAAATGGCGACCCCGCCAATGACAGGGGCGGCCTGAGCGGCGACCGGCTGACCACCGGCTTTGATCCGACGTCCAAGGGCTTTTATGAGGGCGGCGACCTGAAAGGTCTGACCGCCAGGCTCGATTATATTCAGGGTCTGGGCGCCACGACCATCTGGGTCGGCCCCATCTTTCGCAACAAGGCGGTGCAGGGCGCGCCGGGACACGAATCTTCCGGTTATCACGGCTACTGGATCACCGACTTCACCGATGTGGACCCTCATTTCGGAACCCGGGCCGACTTCAGGGCTCTGGTTGACGCCGCCCATGCGCGAGGCATCAAGGTCTATATGGACATTGTGGCCAAACACACGGCCGACGTGATCAAATACCGCGAATGCCCGAAAAACGACTGTGTCTATCGCTCCATAGCCGACTATCCCTATACCCGGCGCGGGGGCGTAACCGGCGCGCCGATCAATGACGGCTTTCTGGGCGATGATGAAACCCATCAGACAGTGCAAAACTTCGCCCATCTGACCCGGCCGGACTATGCCTACACGCCCTATGTCCCCAAGGGGGAGGAACACGCCAAAACGCCGGACTGGCTGAACGACCCGATCTATTACCATAACCGGGGCGAGACGACCTATCGCAACGAGAACTCCACCTATGGCGACTTCGCCGGGCTGGACGATCTGTTCACCGAAAATCCGCGCGTCATTTCCGGCTTCATCGAGATCTACGGACAGTGGATTGACGATTATGGCGTGGACGGATTTCGCATCGATACGGCCAAGCATGTCGACCCGGCCTTCTGGCGCGCCTTCATCCCCGCCATGATCAGCCGTGCGCGGGCGAAAGGCATACCGAATTTCCACATTTTCGGCGAGGTGGCCGACCATGACCCGGCGATTCTCGCCAGTTTCACCCGCACCGGCGCCTATCCAGCCGTGCTGGACTTCGCCTTTGAGTCCGCCGTTGAAAATGTTGTTCTGAAATCAAAGGGTACGTCCGAACTGGCCCGCCTGATCATGTCGGATGCGGTTTACGAAGGCGGCGCCGCCGGGGCGCGCAAATTGCCGACCTTTCTGGGCAATCACGACGATGGGCGCTTCGCGTTCTTCGCGCGACGCGATATTCCCAATGCATCGGACGATGAGATTCTAAAGCGCGTGATACTTGGACACGCCGTGATGTTCTTCATGCGAGGACAGCCTGTAGTGTATTACGGCGATGAACAGGGTTTTGCCGGAACGGGCGGCGATCAGGACGCCAGGCAATCCATGTTTGCAAGCCGGGTCGCCAGCTACAACGCAACCCCGCTCGTCGGAACCTCGGCCACCACGGCGCAGGACAATTACAATCCTGACCACCCGATCTATCGCGCCCTGAAAGAAATGGCGGCCATACGCAGCGCCGATCCAGCCTTGCGGCGCGGCGACGAGGTGGTGCGCGCCGCCGCAGACGCCCCCGGACTGTTCGCCCTGTCGCGCCATGCGCCAGACGACGGCGCGGAGACCCTGATCGCTTTCAACACCAGCCTGGCGCCGATCACCGCACAGGTACAGGTGGACGCAACGTCCACCCATTGGCGGGCTTCGCATGGCGCCTGTCCGGCAACCCCTGTCGCGCCGGGAAGCTACCAGATCACCCTGGCGCCGCTCGACTATGTCATCTGTACAACCTCGATGGTCCGTAAATGAACCTCCAGCTTAAATCCGCAAACGCCAAGATCGCAGCCGTGTCCCCCTGGTGGAAAGGCGCGGTGATCTATCAGATCTACCCGCGCAGTTTTGCCGATTCCAATGGAGACGGGATTGGCGATCTGCCGGGAATCACCCAGAAGCTCGACTATGTGGCGTCCCTGGGTGTGGACGGGGTGTGGCTGTCGCCCTTCTTCAAGTCGCCCATGCGCGACTTTGGCTATGACGTGTCGGACTATCGCGACGTCGATCCTATTTTCGGCACCCTGGACGACTTTGACCGGCTTCTCGCGCGCGCCCATGAGCTGGGACTGAAGATCATCATTGATCAGGTCTATTCCCATACCTCCGACGCGCACGCCTGGTTCGAGGAAAGCCGCGCCAGCCGCACCAATCCCAAGGCGGACTGGTATATCTGGGCCGACGCCAAGCCGGACGGCTCGCCCCCGTCCAACTGGCAGTCCGTCTTTGGCGGGCCGTCCTGGACCTGGGATGCGCGGCGCAGCCAGTATTATATGCACAATTTTCTCTCCACCCAGCCGGACCTGAACGTCCATAATCCGCAGGTGCAGGAAGCGCTTCTGGCCACCGCCCGTTTCTGGCTGGACCGGGGCGTGGACGGGTTCCGGCTGGACGCGATCAACTTCTCCATGCACGACCCGAAGCTGACGGATAATCCGCCGGACCTGGAGCCCGGCAAGCGCACGCGCCCGTTCGACTTCCAGCTTCACGTCCACAACCAGTCCCACGCCGATATTCCGCTCTTCCTGCAGCGCATCCGGGCCCTGATGGACACCTATGACGCCGAGCGGTTCACCGTGGCCGAGGTCGGCGGTTCGGACTCCGTACGGGAGATGAAGCTCTTCACCGCCGATGCCGACAAGCTCAACAGCGCCTATAGTTTCGACTTCCTCTATGCCGAAAAACTGACGCCGGACGTGGTGGCCGACAGCTTCACCGTCTGGCCAGGCGCCCCGGGCGAGGGCTGGCCGAGCTGGGCCTTTTCGAACCACGACGCGCCGCGCGCCGTCAGCCGCTGGACCACGCCGGACCACCGTGACGCCCTGTCGCGCATGGCCCTGCTTCTGCTATTGGCCCTGCGCGGCAATGTATTCCTCTATCAGGGCGAAGAGCTGGGCCTGCCCCAGGCCGAGGTCCCGTTCGAGCGGCTGCAGGACCCTGAAGCGATCGCGAACTGGCCTCAGACACTGGGCCGCGACGGGGCGCGAACGCCGATGGCCTGGACCGATCAGGGTCCGTTTGGCGGCTTTTCCGCGATCGAGCCCTGGCTGCCCGTCGATCCGCGTCACGCCGAACTGGCTGTCGACCGGCAGGAACGCGACCCCGCCTCGACGCTTAACCTCACCCGGCGCCTGGTGGCCCTGCGCAAGGCGACGCCCGCCCTGCAGACCGGCGCCATTCACCGCCTGCCCGCCCATGACCCCATACTGGTCTTCGAGCGCGGGACCGGCGCGGACAAGGTCCTGTGCGTCTTCAATCTCAGCGACGCCGCGCAAGACTGGTCCCTGCCCGGCGGCTGGTGCGTCAAGGAACAGATCGGAAGCTTTGACGCCCGCCAGAACCGGCTCGGCGCCTACGCCGGGCTGATTTTCGAACCTGCGGCCGGATGAGGTCGACACTAGCCGCCGCAGGATCCCCGCACGATCAGGTTGGTGGGCACGCGCTCCGACCTGATCTCCTGACGCCCGTTGGCGTTCAGCAGCTTGGAAACGAGCAGGCGGCCAGCATGGGCGGTGTCCTGCGAAATTGTGGTGAGGGCGGGCGAACTGTAGCGCGCGAACGGCACATCGTCATAGCCCACGACGGACACGTCCTGCGGCACGCGCAGCCCGGCGCGACCCAGCGCGCGGATCGCCCCCAGCGCGATCATGTCGCTGGCGGCCACAATGCCGTCAAAAGGCGTGCCGCTGGCCAGAAGGGCGTCGACCGAAGCTTCCGCCGATTCCAGCTCGAAATGGGCGGGAACGATCAGATCAGGGTCCTGAGCCATGCCCATCACGTCCAGGCCGTGTCGATAGCCTCTCAGGCGCTGCATCACCTCTGGCGCTTCGGAATCTCCCAAAAAGACGATGCGCTTTCGGCCAAGCCGCGCCAGGTGCAGCGTCGCACGCTGGCCGCCGAGCAGATTGTCGCTGCCCACAGAGCAGTAGGATTGCTGAGGCAGTTGCGCGCCCCAGACCACAAAGCTCATCTCTGTCTCAGCCAGTCGGTTGAAAGCGTGGTGCAGAGAGCTTTGCCCCAGAAAGATCACCCCGTCGGCGCGGCTCGTCTTCATGATGACGGTCAGGTCTTCATAGTCGTTGGGCGCCACATGGCTGACCAGCACATCGCAGCCCCGTTCACGAGCGGCTTCGGCCACGCCGGCGAACAGCTCCAGAAAAAACGGGTCGGACAGCTTCATGTCGCGACCCTGAGGGTGGGGCACGACAATGGCGATGGTGGCGTCAGCCCCGATGGGGCCCGCCGGCATGTATCTGCGGAACGGGTAGTCGTTCTCTCTGGCCAGTTGCCAGATCTTCTGCTTGGTCTTGGCGTTGACCGACGGACTGTCGTTCAGGGCCCGCGACACGGTCGAAATGGAGACGCCCGCCAGTTCGGCAAGATCCTCAAGGCGTGTGCTCCCCTTCGTCATAGCGTAACGGATTCCATGTGCTTTTCGGTTCGGAGCGTATTCGCAAAATTTGCTGAAAATCTTGCAAGGCCTCTTAATGCTGAAAAGCTGGGCGTCGTGGCAAGTCCAAAATGACACCCGGCGCCAGATTTTTCAGCACCCCTTCACCCCCTCTCTTGAGGCCCCAAAAGACCATCTGATCGACAACTGCGCGTCAAATACATCAAGACCATCAGGAAGAGAGACCCCAGGAATGCAGAAGCCGAAATTGAACCTGACCCAGATCTGGAACATGTGTTTCGGATTTCTGGGCATCCAGATCGGCTTTGGCCTTCAGAACGCCAATACGAGCCGCATCTTCCAGACCCTGGGCGCGGATGTGGACAGCCTGCCGATCCTGTGGATCGCAGCGCCCGCCACGGGCCTTCTGGTCCAACCGATTATCGGACATCTGAGCGATAAGACCTGGGGTCGGCTGGGGCGTCGGCGGCCCTATTTCCTGTTTGGCGCGCTTCTGACGACCGCTGCCCTGGTGATCATGCCCAACGCTCCCATGCTTTGGATCGCGGCGGGAATGCTGTGGATGATGGACGCGTCCATCAATGTCACCATGGAGCCGTTTCGCGCCTTTGTCGGCGACCTCCTGCCGGATGAGCAACGCACGACGGGCTTCGCCATGCAGACTTTTTTCATCGGGGTCGGCGCGGTCTTCGCCTCCGCCCTGCCCTGGATGCTGACCAACTGGCTGCATGTGGCCAATACTGCGCCTGTCGGGGTGGTCCCGCCCTCTGTGCGCATCGCCTTCTATGTCGGGGCGGCGGCGCTTCTGTCCACCGTGCTCTGGACGGTCTTCAGCACAAAGGAATATCCGCCCGAGAAGATCGCGGAGTTTAGCGCCAGCGAGCCGACGACCCATGCTGCCATGGACCGAACGGAGCGCAGCGCCGGCGCGCTGATCAAAGGCGGGGCGGCCTGCCTTCTTGCATCGGCTGTCGCGGCGGGCGCGGTCTTCGACCTGCACCTGAAGAATGAGCTCTATGTGCTGGCGGGCCTGATCGCCTTGTTTGGCCTGGCTCAGCTGGCCGCCAGCGCGCTTCGGGCCGCGGGACGGGGGACGCATGGACTGGTGGAGGTGACCGACGATCTGTTCGCCATGCCCGACGTCATGAAATCACTGGCCGTTGTGCAGTTCTTTTCATGGTTCGGACTGTTCGCCATGTGGATCTACACCACCTCAGCCGTGACCAGCAGTTTCTACGGAACGCATGACACCACGTCCAAGGCCTATAATTCCGGTGCGGACTGGGTGGGCATTCTGTTTGGCGCCTATAACGCCGTCGCCGCCCTGGCCTCTTTTGGCCTGCCGGTGCTGGCGGCCAGGACCGGCCGAAGGGCCGCTCACGCCATTTCTCTGGCCCTTGGCGGTCTGGGCATGATGTCGTTTCTGGTGATCAAGGACCCGCAGATGCTGCTCCTGTCCATGGTCGGGGTCGGCGTCGCCTGGGCGTCGATCCTGTCTGCGCCCTACTCGATCCTGTCCGGCGCTGTGCCCGCGAGCAAGATGGGCGTCTATATGGGCATCTTCAATGTGTTCATCGTGGCGCCCCAACTTCTGGCGGCCACGCTCCTGGGCCTCTTGCTGACCAGCCTGTTCTCTGGGCAGGCGATCTACGCCCTGTTGCTCGGCGGCGGCTCGCTCATGCTGGCGGCCCTGGCGGTTCTGGGCGTATCGGACCCGGCCGACCCGGTCGCGCGGCGCAAATCCGCCTGATCCGGGATCGGCGGCGGACATGCAGAAAGGCCCGGGGCTTGCGCCCCGGGCCTTTCCAATTTCGCTTATCCAGTCTGAAGCTTAGCGCTTGGACTGAACCGATTCCACGAGGGTCGTGGCGCGCTCGTTGAGCGGCTTGATCGAGTCCTTCACAGCGGCCGAAACAATGGCCGAAGCGTTGTTCAGTTCCGCCACATAGGCTTCCAGAGCGCTCTTGGCGAAGGCGGTTTGAAGTTCAACCACTTCCTGCACGCTGCGGGCGCCGGTCAGAGCCTTGGCGGCAGTCGCCTGATCTTCAACGGCCTTCTTGGTGAAGGCGAGCGCGTTGGCGCCCAGGGCTTCAGCGCCCTTGGTCGCGGCGGTCACGCTGGCGATCAGCGCTTCCACGTTCTTCTTGGAGTGTGCGTTCAGGTCGTTCAGGGCGGCGAGGGACTTGTCCGTCGCGTCCTTGAAGGCCTGGTTTCCAGCGGCGGTGACTTGATCGACCGTCGCCCGGATTTGTTCGGCGCCATCAGCCATGGTGGTTCTCCTGAATACTGATTGGGTGGTCGGACGTGCAACCGTCCGGAAAATGCTTTTACTGTGCTTGGAGCTGGCCCTGCAGCCCCGTTGACGAGGCTGCTTATGCCAAACCGGCCGAGAGTCGTCAAGAAAAATGTTGCACTGCACAATGACATTTTTGTGCAGCGCGTCATGGGCATGACGCTTGGACAAATCAGGGTTTTTTGGACGAATTCTCCCAAAACACGTGCGACTACGCGCCTCAGGCGCCACACTCGCCCAATTAGTCACTCATTGTTTACTTCGATGAAAGGACCACTAAAGGATGGTAGGGCTTGCGCAGTGGCTTGGGGGTCGCTGCTTTTCAGAAGTCGATGTGAACGGAACGCCCCATGTTCAATGCCAAACGTCTGTCTACAGGCGTCATGACAGCCCTGATCGCCGCGCTAGCTTTCACGCTCGCTTCGGTCACGCCCGACGGGGCGCATGCCCAGGGCGGAGCGTCGCTGTTTCAGCATGAGAAATATGCGGCGATCGTCGTCGATGCGAATACGGGTGAAGTTCTCTATTCGCGTCGCGCAGACGAGCAGCGCTATCCCGCCTCCATCACCAAGATCATGACGCTCTATCTCACCTTCGAAGCGATCTCGACCGGCCGGATGGCTCTGACCGACCAGATCGCCATGACCCCGCACGCGGCCTCGCAGGCGCCGTCCAAGGTGGGACTGCGCCCCGGTCAAAGCCTGCCCGTGGATGAGGCGATCCGCGCCATCACCGTCATTTCCGCCAATGACATGGCTGTCGCCTTGGCCGAGCATCTGGCCGGGTCAGAGGCGAAGTTCGCCGCCCTCATGACCCTCCGCGCCCAGGAACTGGGCATGACCAACACCCACTTCGTCAACGCCTCCGGTCTGCCCGATGCGCGTCAGGTGACCACGGCGCGTGACATCGCCATCCTGTCGCGGGCGGTGATGCGCGACTATCCGCAGTATTACGCCTATTTCGGCGTGAAGAGTTTTTCCTACCACGGTCGCGAAACCGCCAATCACAACCACCTCCTGCGGAAAATGCCGGGCGTGGACGGCATAAAGACCGGCTTCACCAATGCAGCGGGATTTAATCTGGCGGCTTCGGCGGTGCGCAACAACAAGCGCCTGATCGCGGTCGTACTGGGCGGTTCATCCACCGCGGCGCGGGACGAGAATGTCGAAGACCTTCTCAATGGCGGATTTGAAGTCATGTCCAGGCGCGCCACGGGCCAGACAATCACCCTGGCTTCGACCCTGCACGAACCGGCTGACGCCGCTGGCGGGCCGATCCAGCGTCCGCCCACGGAAATGGGATCCGGCGACCAGTCGGGCCTGAAGATTGTCGGCGGCGACAACAGCCCCCTGCCCGCCTCGCTCATGACCACGCCAACCATGAAGGTCGCTGAAAACGCCAGCCCGGCGCCCTGCAAGCCTGCCCATGGGCGCGGTCGGCGACATCATGCCGCGACGGGAGATTGCGCCGCTGCAACGCCGGTCGTGGCGGCGGGCGACTGCACCCCGCTCAAGGCCCGGCGTCACCACAGGGGCCACGCGACAGCCTGTGCGTCCGGCTCAAAGGGCCGGGAAGCCGCTGTGGCGAGCGCCGCCGCCAAGGGGAAATATATTGTTCAGGTCGGCTCCTTCCCGAGCCAGAACGAGGCCAAGGCCCACATGGCCCGGATCAACAATCGATTCGCAGACTTGCTGACGGGCGGAATCGGCCGGGTCGAAAAGGCGGGTCGGGGCCACTTCCGCGCTCGCTACGCCGGTTTCACACAGTCAGACGCGAAGCAGGCCTGCAATACGCTGTCGGCCAAGGGCGAGCACTGCCTCGTGATCGCCGGATCCTGACTCGACGGACGGCGCCGCAAGGCGCTGGATCAGCCCTTCAGGCCCTGCAATAGCTGCTCGTGCTTCCAGGCCGCAATGTCGCCCAGGACGGCGTTGAGGTTGGTCAGCACCTGGTCCATCAGCACAGCCCGCGTGGCGGGATGTGCAGCATTGAGTTCGGCGTCCGAGCACGCGCTCGCAAGTTCAGTGGCGCCGACGCCAAGGGCAGCCCCCTTCATCGTATGGGCGGCGTCGCGCCAGGCCTCATCCGGGGCGTCCAGACGAAACAGCTTCAGCCAGATCTCAGCCTGTTGCTCGAATATGTCCAGAACCTCGGCGACAATGCCCTGATCGTCTCCGACATAGCTATTCAGATAGGTGAAATTGACCGCCCCCGTCAGATCACGTCGCGCCATAGGCACTTCCCCTTAAAAATCAGTCCATTCATGATCTGAAACCGTTTCAGTCTGCGATCGGGACAGAGCGCCGCCGCCGGCGGCGCGCACCGGCCTCGTTGACGCGACAGCCCTTTGCCCTGGCCCGGCTTGCCACCGCGCAGAGACCTGCGGTCCGACATTAAACTGAGCCACGAGGCGCGCCAGTTCGTGCGTCTCGAGCGCCAGATTGCGGCTGGCGCCGGTGGACTGCTCCACCATCGCCGCATTTTTCTGCGTCACCACATCCATCTGATTCATGGCCGCATTCACATCATGCAACCTGCTCGACTGCTCCTGGGCCGAAGCCGCAATCATTGCGACCAGATCCGCCACCTGCGCGACCTTGACGGCTATGCCTCCCAGGGCCTCGCCGGTCTCGCCCACCAGGCGGACGCCGGTCGACACCTCATCGCTGGAGGTGGAGATCAGCGACTTGATCTCTTTGGCGGCGTCGGCCGAGCGCTGGGCCAGTGCGCGCACCTCTGACGCCACAACCGCGAAACCCCGTCCGGCCTCACCCGCACGCGCCGCCTCGACTCCCGCATTCAGAGCCAGAAGATTGGTCTGGAACGCAATTTCGTCGATCACCCCAATGATCTGCGTGATCTGTCGGGCTGAGGTTTCGATCCGGCTCATCGCGGCGACCGCATCCGTCACCACAATGCCTGAACGTTCCGCATCCGTGCGCGCCGCCCGCACGGCGTGAGCCGCCGCCTGAGCGCCCTCGGATGTGCGCACAACGGTGGCGGTAATCTCGTCCAGCGCCGCCGCCGTCTGGGCGAGACTGGAGGCCTGCTGTTCCGTGCGTCGCGACAGGTCTTCCGCCGCTGAACCAATCTCCCCTGAACGCGTGTGGATCACGTGGGTGCTGGCGCAGACCTGAGCGATCGTGCCCTGTAGTCGGTCGACGGCAGCGTTGAAATTGCGACGGACAGGCTCATAGGTCGCTTCAAAATCTTCGTTGAGGCGAAAGGTCAGATCGCCGTCGCTGAGGTGCGACATGGCCGTCGTCAGACCTTCCACGACAATCTGCTGATCCTGCGCAATCCGGGCCTGTTCCGCCTCGAGTCGCACACGCTCCCGTTCGGACTCGTCGCGATACTCGGTCATGACAATGTCCATATCGAGAAGCGCCGCCTTGATCACCGCCGCGATCCTGGCCTTGGCGTCCTGGGGCGAACCGACGCCGATCTTAATCCCCGCCATGCCCTTCGGCCAGACATCATCCAGAATGGCGCCCACCAGGCGCTCGACGATCAACGAATAGCCGCCGATATAGTAGCGAGGCTCAAGGCCGATGCGCGCATGAACCCGGCCAATAGCCTTCGTCGCCCTGACATAGTCGTCGGTGTAATCGGCCTCAGCCATAACAGACCAATGCCGCAGCTGGGCGGCATGAGCCTGACCAATATGGTCGTCATTTTTGAAGTGACGGCGCGTTTCGGAATCGTGTCGCACCTGATTGTAAAATACGTCGAGCGCGCCCGGCAGCACCCTGGCCAGAAACGGCTTCATCTCTCTCAGCCTTGACCGGGTGGCGCGGTCCAGCTTCACAAAATCGAGGCGACTTTCGAGGTCTTCAGACATGACGGCGCCTCACACGGGCTCGCATAGAAAAAATCTACAACCTTAACTTAACTGGAAAATATTTCGACGTCGTTAATTTGGTTAATGGCGCTTATTTATGAGAAAATAGACAGTATTGAGATTATTTTAATTTCAATAAATGTCCCGGCATAGGCGACAGGCGCCGAAAACAGGAAACTATTGAGATTAATGATTCAGACAGGCTGGTTTTCGTCCATCAGAAGAAATCGCAGTCGCCAACCTCTTCCTTGGCGCTGTCCACGGCGCGACCGGACAGCTTTTGAGCAAGGCTCGCGAGCAAAACCATATTGGCGGCCTCCGCGGGATTGATGGACCAGTCGGGTTGCACGGAAGGGGCCAGGGCTGACAGAAAGGTCTGCAGGGCCTGCAAGCGCTGAACAATGGCGTCCAAAGCCTGTCCCTGCTCCATGGCGCGTGAATCGATCATGGCCAATGGATCGGACAGGAGCGAGCCCACCAGGGTCTGAAGGTCATCCGCCGCCACCGCCAGGTCGGCGACTTCCGAGGCCACAGCCTGGACCACGGCGGCCATGTTGGTGTCGGCCATGACCGGCGGCGGCATGGGCGCGCGGTGCAGATCGGGTGGCGTTTGCCGGGAGGCGTGCATGGCCATGTCAGAACAACTCCACGGCGCCGTCGTTGACGGGGACTGGGGGCGCGGGACGACGACGCTCGGTCTCGAACACCGTATCGACCTGCTTTTCCACAAATAACTGGCGCACCCGACCGGACACCGGCCAGTACTGTATGCGACGCGCCTGCTCGCCGCCGAGGCTGGAGCCGACAACAGGAATGCCTTCTCGTTGCAGGAAGCGCTCGGCGAACAGTGCATTCTGGCGACCGACATCGGTCAGGCCGGTCACCATCTTGGCGCCGCCAAAAATCTTGGCTTCAAGCCGATCCTTCCGCGCGCCGCGGGCCAATAGCCCATTGACCAGCAATTCCATGGCGTGAACGCCGTGGCGCATCTGATCATTTCGGTTGTCATCACCGGGAAGGAGGAAATGGTTCAACCCGCCCACGCCAGACACGGGATCGCGCATACAGGCCGCCACACAACTCCCAAGCAAGGTCACAAGAACCGCATTGGGGTCGTCGGTCACGACATACTCGCCCTGAACCACCAGGATGCGGTATTCGTCTCCCGTCGTCAGGGCAGACTTGGCCACAGGATTCGTATTCCTCACGTTAGAGCGCCAACCACCGCTTCAATCTTGTCTTTCAGCGTGGCGACCGTGAACGGCTTCACCAGATAATTGTTCACTCCGAACTGCACAGCCCGCTGGACCAGTTCCTTGTCCGCCCGGCCGGTGAGCATGATCACAGCCGTCTTGGCCAGAGGCGGGTGCGCGCGAATGGCGCGCAACAGGCCCAGCCCATCAAGCTTGGGCATGTTGAAATCGGTGATGACGAGGTGGGCAGGCCGCGCAATCAGGTTGCGCAGGCCCTGTTCGCCATCGGGGGCCTCTTCGATATTGTTGATGCCGATCTGTTGCAGGCCCGAGCGGACCAGCGAACGGATGGTCATCTGGTCATCGACCACAAGGACCTGGAGAGAGGAGGCGGCTGGCATTAGTGCGTCTCCACGTGTTCAGCGTTGCACATGTTCAGTATTGTCGAGGCTATGCGTTCCAAAGGCGCCTGCTTCTGCGCAGCGCCGATCTCCATCGCCGCCTTGGGCATGCCATAGACAACGCAGGTGGCCTCGTCCTGAGCGACGGTCGAGGCGCCGGCTTCGCGCATGGCCAACATGCCGCGCGCCCCGTCCCGGCCCATGCCGGTCAGGATCGCCGCCACGCCGCGGGATCCCGCCGCACGCGCGGCCGAATTGAACAGCACGTCGACGGAGGGCCTGTGACCATTGACCAGGTCGCTCTCCACCAAACGACAACGCCACTGGGACGTGCCTGTGACTTCCAGATGGGTGGCGCCGCCGGGGGCGACATAGATGCGGCCTGTGTCCAGCGGCGCCCCGTCATAGGCCTCCGACACTTCAGCGGCGCAGGCGCGATTCAGACGCTCCGCGAAGCTGCGCGTGAAGGTCGCGGGCATGTGCTGGGTGATGACGGTGGGCGGGCAATTCGCCGGGAAGCGCGAGATCACCGTCAAAAGGGCCTCGACCCCGCCGGTGGACGCGCCAATGGCGATCAGGCGGCCATTGGGCCGGAAGCTCGATTCGGTGACCGGCGTCACCGACTTGACCGGCGGCTTGCGGAATGACTGGGCGTCATTCATCGGTCTCAGCTTGGCCGTCGCTGCGGCCTTGACCTTGTCGGCCAGACCCGAAAAGGCCTGAATAGCTTCGCCGACGCTGCCGGTCGGCTTGGCGACGCAATCGACGGCGCCAAACTCCAACGCCGTCAGCGTGGCCAGAGCGCCTGCCTGGGTCAGGGTCGAGACCATGATGACCGGCGTCGGACGCAGCCGCATGATCTTCTCCAGAAAATCGAGGCCGTTCATGTTCGGCATCTCGATATCCAGCGTCACGACATCCGGGTTGAGCTTCTTGATCGCCTCTCGCGCCTCAAAGGGGTCGCCGGCCTGGCCCACGACTTCGATGTCGGGATCCTGGCGCAGCGCCGCCGCAATAAGACTGCGCATCGTGGCGCTGTCATCAACAATGAGCGTACGGATCTTGGCCATAGGCTTCAGACGCCTCCCGTATATTGATAGGTCGTCAGACCATCGCCCGTCAGTTGCTGGACCGCCGGACCGGTCACGCGTTCCGAATGGCCGATATAGAGACGCGCGCCCTTGTTCATGTAGGGCAGAAAGCGTGACCAGATGCGCGACTGGGTGGCCTCTTCGAAATAGATCACCACATTGCGGCAGAAGATGGCGTCAAACCGCCCCTTCATCGGCCAGTCGCCGATCAGGTTCAATTCGCGGAACGCCACCATGGTGCGCATCGCCTCTCCCACGCGATAGGCCTTTTCGCCCCGGCTCGTCTGACTGGGTTGGAACCAGCGGGTCAGGTCTTCGCGGTTCACGCCCGCCACAAGGTCCTGATTATAGACGCCTTCGCGCCCGCTCTGGATCATGTTGGGGTCTATATCGGTGGCGAGGATCTTGATGTCGTATTCCGCCGCATCCGGCATCATGTTCAGAATGGTGACAGCGACCGAATAGGGTTCCTGCCCGCTGGAACACGCCGCCGACCAGATTCGCACCTTGCCGCCACGCTTGGCGGCGTCGAGCAGGGGCGGCAGGACGCTTTGCTTCAGGTGCTCGAAGTGATGCGGTTCACGGAAGAAGCGCGTCACATTGGTGGTCAGGGCCGCCAGCATCTGCTGGCGCTCGTCCAGACCGTCCTGCCCCGCCACAAGCGAGCAGTAATCCTTGAAGCTTTGCAACCCCAGCGACCGAAGACGCTTGGCCAGACGTGAATAGACCAGCGTGGCCTTGTTTTCCGTCAGCGCAATGCCCGCATCGGCGTGGATCATGGCCGCGATCCGCCGGAAATCCTCCGCCGTGAACAGGAACTCGCCTTCGACGAGCCGTCCTGCTGATCTGTTTTGGTCCTGAACGCCGATCATGATGGTTTATCAAGCCGCAAGAATGCTGGCGGAATGCTCGCCGGCGCCGTCAAGGTCGCGCTCGGGCAGAACGTGGTCCAGCGAGATCAGGCTGATCATCCGGCCATCCATGGCCAAAAGCCCCTGAACAAATGTCTTCACCGTTTCGCAGGCCACATCGGGCGTCTGCTGCACGGTCTCGTCATCCACCGTGATGATGTCGCACACCGCATCCACCAGAAGGCCGACCTGCTGCTCTGCGATGCGGGTGACGATAATGACGTGGCGTGCGGATGGCTCCGACATGCCCAGCCCCATGCGCGCGGACAGATCCACGATCGGCAGAACCGCGCCGCGCAGATTGATCACGCCCTTCACATAGCCAGGCGTTTGCGGCAAAGGCGTCGCCGGCGTCCAGCCGCGGATTTCGCGGACAGACATAATGTCTACGCAGAACTCCTGATCGCCAATGCGGAAGGAGATCAATTCCCGGCGTTCGCCAGCGTGTGATTGAGCAATGTCGTTCATTGGACCTTACCCTGCTTGGGCCAGAGGAAGAATGGAATTCGCCAGATCGTCCGGACCGTCTGACAGGACGGGGAAGTCATGCGGCCTTGGCACCATCACCGCATCCACATCGAGGATCAGCGCCACGCGGCCGTCG
The DNA here is from genome assembly GCA_903858685.1 of uncultured Caulobacterales bacterium. Lineage (GTDB taxonomy): Bacteria > Pseudomonadota > Alphaproteobacteria > Caulobacterales > Caulobacteraceae > CAIMFV01. Next base: position 27,568 of record CAIOJR010000161.1, read on the forward strand.
CCCAGAATGGTGGCGGCGGCGATGCCCGGAACAGGGCGGTAATTGGCTTCAAGGCTCTTGATCACCACCTGGCGCTGTCCCTGGATCGCATCGACCATCAGGGCTGCTCGCGCACCGCCCTCGCCTTCCACCAGAAGGGCCACGCCCTCTGTCGGCGGCGGACTGGTCAGGCGATAGCCAAGCGTGCGGCCGATGTCGATCAGCGGCACATGGGTGTCGCGGATCGCAATCACCTGGGCGTTGGGCCCCAGAGAGCGAACTTCGCCGACCTTGGGCTGAAGGCTTTCGATGATCGCGGTCAAAGGCGCAACCAGGGTCTGTCCGGCCACGGTGACAACCATGCCGTCGAGAACCGCAAGGGTCAGAGGCAGGCTGAGCGTAAAGGTCGAGCCCTGCCCCGGGCGCGAACTGATCGTGATCCGTCCGCCGAGCGAGGCGATCGAGCGGCGCACCACATCCATACCCACGCCACGCCCGGAAATGTCGGACACTGACGTAGCGGTGGAAAAGCCCGGCATGAAGATCAGATTGTCGATTTCGTCGTCTGTCAGATTGGCGTCCGGCGCGACGAGTCCCTTGTCGATAGCGATCTGTCGCACCTTCGGGCGATTGATCCCGCGCCCGTCGTCGGTGATTTCGATCACGATCCGGCCAGAGCGGTGCAGCGCGGCCAGCTTGACCACGCCTTCCGGCGCCTTGCCCGCCGCAATGCGATCCGCAGGCGTTTCCAGTCCATGATCGATCGCATTGCGGATCATATGGGTGAGCGGGTCGCTCAGGCGTTCGATCACCGTCTTGTCGACTTCGGTGCCCTCGCCTTCCATCAGGAGGCGGACTTCCTTGCCGGTCATCATGGCGATTTCACGCACCAGACGCGGCATGCGCTGGAACACCGACTTCACTGGCTGAGCGCGAATAGCCATCACGCTGTCCTGAATTTCCCGGGTCAATTGCTCCAGATCGTCCAGGCCGACAGCCACAGACGAGGCCCGCTGAAGCCCAGCCTCGCCGACGCGCTGCGCCAGCATGGCCTGATTGATCACAAGCTCCCCAACCAGATCGATGAGGCGATCAACGCGTTCCAGATCAACGCGGATGGTTTGAGGCGACGCATCCCGAGCCGAGGCCTGAGCCTTTGCGTCCAGGGCGGCCTCGCGGCTCTTGCCAGCGTCAACCTTGGGCGCAGCCGCCGTCGCAACCGCGTCGACCTTTGGCGTTGCGGTCGCGACGGCGGGCTTCACCGGCGCCGGCTCAGCCATGGCCTGCTCCGCGCCCTGCGCCTGACGGATCAGGGCCAGCACGTCAAAATCATCAGAGGTCGAGCCAGAGGCATGCAAGGCGGCGTCGGAACTGTCGTCAGAGGCGTCTTCAGGGCTGACGTCAGACGCCAGACCGGTGCTCTCAGCCTCTTCGGCCACCTCCAGGAAACAGTCGCCCTCGACCCATTCGAACACTTCGCGCACGGCGGCTTCGTCCGCAGTCTCGCTACGCAGCACGATGGTCCAGCCAATGTAGGCGTCTTCCGGATTCAAAAGGTCGAACAGGGGCAAGCCGGACGGATCCAGCGTCGCCGTCATGTCGCCCAGCCGCGCCAGTTCACGCAGCAGCAGCCCGGACTCGTTGGCCTTCTGATAAAGTCCAACCTGGGGGTAGAAGCGGATATTGAAGGTCTTGACCTTCTGCGTCTCGTCGACGGTGGGCAGAACAGGAAGCTCTGCCACCACATCGTCCAGCTGGATCAGAACCGGCTTGAATTCGAAATCTGCAAAGCCTTCACCGGTATCCTCGTCCACCGCCACGGCCGGTCCATTGCCGGCCGCCAGCGCTTCCAGTTCCTCAGCCATGGCGTGGGAACGACCCTCGTCCACCGAACCGCCATCGCGCGCCGCCCTGACATGGTCGGCCAGCACATCGGCGGAGCGCAGCAGGAGCTTCAGCGTATCCTGATCCGCCGGAATATCACCGCCCCGGATCAGGTCGAGCGCCGTCTCAAAGACGTGACTGAAGCGGACAAGATTTTCCAGACTGAAGGCGCCAGCGCCGCCCTTGATCGAATGCACGGCCCGGAAGACTGCATTGACGATCTCGGAATCGGTGTCGCCGGCCTCCATGGCCAGGAGCCCGCTTTCCAGTTCAGAAAGTTGCTCTTCGCACTCCTGAAAGAAAGTGACCTTGATTGCGGCAAGTGGATCCATGGCCAAGCCCGGCTTCCTTTAAACGATTGCGATCAGGCGGCGACGCGGCGAATGGCGTCGATCAGCTTTTCCGGATTGAACGGCTTCACGATCCAGCCCGTGGCGCCGGCGTCGCGCGCACGCTGCTTCTTCGTGGAATCACTCTCGGTCGTCAGAACCAGGATCGGGGTGCCCCGATGCTTGTCATTCTTTCGGACGCCCTCGATGAAGCCGAACCCATCAAGGCGCGGCATGTTGATGTCGGTAATGATGACATCGGCCTGGGCGGCGTCGAGCGCCTCCAGTCCGTCCATGCCGTCCACGGCCTGCACGACGCGGAAACCCGCCTCGGTCAGGGCCAGGTGCAGCATGTCGCGCATGGTGCGGCTGTCATCGACAGTCAGGATGGTTTTTGTCACGGACGAAGCTCCTCGGCGTCGGCGGCATTCAGGGCGGAGGCGCCGAACAATTGCAGCGCTCCAGAAAACTCATCAGAAGCCTTCACTATGCTGAAAGGGTTACCATCAAGCTTCCAGGTCGCGTCGGCCGACAACAGCACCTGAAGCCCTAAGGCTCCGAGGCGCGTCACCTCAGAGGCGTCAATCGTCAAGGCTCGTCCCCGAAGGGCCAGAACTTCCTGATGCAATGGAGTGACTGCCTTCAGATCGATCACCGACGGCAGTACAACCGTCGCTGGCTCGGCGAGTGGCGTCATCGCTCATCCTTCCATTAATGCGCATTATTGGGCGCAAGGGGTCTAAACAGGCAGATTAACCTCGCTTCCTTAAAAAAGTTCTCGCAGCAGGAGAGAAGCGGACCTTCGCATCATTGAGGCGAGTTCTGATCGGACCGCCACGCCCCATCACCTCGCGATTTCCCCCTTGCCAACCCCCTCAAAGACCTATAGATCGCCCCCTCTCCTTCGTTCCTGCTCCCGCAGGGACTTTGCGAGCGGGTGCATAGCTCAGTTGGTAGAGCAGCTGACTCTTAATCAGCGGGTCGTAGGTTCGAATCCTACTGCACCCACCACTCAGGTCGAAGTTTTCCCTGAAGGGTGGCCCCCACCCAAAAATATCGCGCAAATCCCGAGACTTACCTGCTGAGACCGGTGTGGAAATAGTCCCGCGATCAGTCTCCAAGACATTTCTCCGCCCATTCCAGGGCCTTCATTCTCCGCAGCCATACTGAAAGTGTAGGTTTCCCCGCGGCGCGCGCCTATTCCCACAAATATGGGAAGATATGGGAATTCGACGCCTTTTAGCCCGCTCGAACAAGGCTTCATTGATGGCTCAGCACCTGATCGGAAACGAGTTTCAGGACCAGCGCGCCAACGTACTTCCGGGAATAATTTCGGGGGAATTCGACCGATTTTCTGCGTTTTGATATCGCAGCCGGGACTTAACTACCCAGTGGTCAGAGCCTGATCTTTTCGACCAACTCACGCTGCGCTTTCCAGGAATGCGGCAGCGGTTCTCTTGTGAGAAGCGCAAGGGACAGGGCCTCAGGTTGACGACCTTCAGCAATTTCACTGGCGATGTCTGGCGCCAGGTAGGCGAGAGGTAACAGTCGCGCGGTGTAGTGCTCGCAATGACCGGCGTCCTTTGCCAAGGCCTTGATCGACTTTACATCACCAGTTTCCAGTCGATCAGCCCACTGACGAGCCAGAGCGATAGCGCGGATCAAGGTCCGATCCGGATGAAGCGCCCGCTCAGTCGTGCGCGTGGCGCTGATGATGATCGCCCCTTGGCGTCGCTTAAGCCGCAGCCTGACGGTCAAAGTCACCACACCCTTATGGTCGGCGACATTAAGACATGCGCCCTCGGCCTCCGCCCCTAGGGCGTCCTGACGAAGGTGAATCACGAAGCGATCATCGCTCAGAACGATCCGTACGACCGATTTACGAACTCGGACCCCAGTCGCAAACTCTCGCGCCCACGAGGAGGCCAACAATGGTGCGACTTGCGCTTCAATTTCCTGGTCGAGCGTGTTCGTCGCTATGCGACCAAGGCTCGGCGGCCCGCCAGATAATTCGCCGCCCAATCCTGGGCTGACATAATACTGGTAGCGTCGCCCACGAGACCGGGCCTCACTTACAATCATCTTTTCATTGCGGTCGTCATAGACGAGTCCATTGAAGCGGGCTCGATCGACATTCCTGGGCTCCGTTGCGCTCACATAGGCACGGGTTGCAATCGCCTCCTGCACATCATCCCATAGTGCACGATCAAGAATGGCTGGATGGCAGTTCTCGTAGCGCTTCTCCTTGTGTCGGACGATGCCCAGATAGACCGGGTTCGTGAGTACATATTGGATAGCGCCTTTGGAAAGCGCTGCACCACCGAGCGTTTCGCCCGAACGGTTGACCCACCGCTTTGCGCGAACGCCGTCAGCATCAAGCTCCTCAATGATTGCAGGAACGCTCAGGCCCTCGCGATATCGCCTGAAGATCCGCTCAACGATCGGCGCCTCGTCGTGGTTTGGCGCATATCGCCCGTCTACAATGTCGTATCCCAGCGGAGGTCGACCACCCATGGCCATGCCTTTGGCCTTTGAGGCCGCGATCTTGTCTCGAATGCGCTCGCCAGTGACCTCGCGCTCGAACTGCGCAAAAGACAGCAGCACATTGAGGGTCAACCTGCCCATGGAATTGGTTGTGTTAAATGCCTGGGTGACCGACACAAAGCTCACGCCAGCGGCGTCGAACTGTTCCACGATCCGGGCAAAATCGGTCAGGGATCGCGTCAGGCGATCCACCTTATAGACAACAACAATGTCGATTCGACCGGCAGCTATATCGACCAACAACGCCCTCAGGCCCGGACGCTCAATATTTCCCCCTGAAAATCCCCCGTCGTCATATTCCGTTGGGATCGGGACCCAACCCTCTCCCGCCTGGGAAAGTACATAAGCCTCACAGGCTTCCCTCTGGGCGTGCAGAGAGTTGAAGGACTGATCAAGCCCCTCCTCCGAACTCTTACGAGTGTAGATCGCACAGCGAAGGGATTTCATGGCTTCCTCTCCGACGTGGCGCCCCCCGGCGCCTTGAGGCCGAAGAAGACGTGACCATTCCACCGCGTTCCGGTGATTTTCCGGGCCACAGCTGAGAGCGATTTGAAATCTGCTCCACGGTAGGAATAGCCAGCTTCAGTCACACACACTTCATGGCGCTCGCCGCCGTATTCTTTGACTATCCTCGTTCCAGCCTGAGGCTTCGGTGGAGGCGTCGGATCAAACCGGGGATTGGCGTCAAAGCTGCTCGCCAGTATTCCAAGCTTGCGGCGAACAGCCGAGGCTGAGGATGCGTATGCGCGAGATTGCAGGCGGTACCCGTAGGCTCTGGCGAGGAGATCTCGCGTTCTCAGTTGAGGCGCCGGGATTGCAAATCGACGCACCCACTCCGCCCGCAACTCTTCAAGGCTGAGGCCTTGAAGGCGAGCCAGCTCGCCTTCAATCCGATCAGATGGGCCAGGCCGACTCACGCGGGCTCCTCCAGCACCGTCCTGTAAATCCGGGTATTGCCCTCCACGGTAGAGGTGAGGGATAGCCCTAGCTTTGCTTTGATGGTTCCCGCCAGAAACCCTCGGACTGAGTGCGCCTGCCAACCTGTCTCGACCATCAAGTCTTCGATTGACGCGCCTTCCGGGCGCGCCAGAAGCAAGCGGATGGTATTGGATTTTGTGGGACGCACCGGATCAGCCGGCACTTCCGGCGTCGCAGCTTTCGCACTCTTGGATTTCATCTTTGGAGCTCCGTCAGTAACACGCGGCGGAAATGGCTCGGCCGCTACTGACGAAGGCCGGAGGTTGACCGGCAACCCAATAACGCTCTGGTGAGTCGGCAAGTCCAGTCAGATTCGGATCAGACCGGATTGGTCGGCTCCTACGCAAAAGCTGCTCTCTCAGGGGACATTCCCGGACATGTCTCAGCTATCTGCATTTCTGAAGCTGCAGCCTCGATTGGACCGCCTAGCGCAGTTCAAGCCGAAATGGCGACTGCGGAAAGTGGATCACGATCGGCGTGCGCGGGAGTGTTCATTCTACGAGAAGAATGCGCCA
>CAIOJR010000162.1 GCA_903858685.1 uncultured Caulobacterales bacterium
ATCCGGCTCAGGCGGCCATGCGACTGGATGCCTTGGCGCGAGCCGCTGTCGCTCAGGAAGAACTGTCCCTGCGCGCCCGCACATTCGGCCAGCGTCTGCCGCGTCCGTTGGAGCCTGTGTTGAACCGCGCACCGGTTCAGGTTCTGACGGTGGGGGAGCCGGCGCCGAAATTTCTCGCCCTGATGAATGACCTGACCCTGCGAGGCGCAGAGGTCACCGGCGCATTCACCGCCTATACCGCCTTTGATTATCTGCACGAGCGTCCGTTTGACGCCGTCGTGCTTTGGGCGGGCGACGCCCATGCCGAGGCCCTGTCCATTGCGGGCGGCATGAGGCGCAATACGCGCCTGTTCCACATTCCCACAATTCTGTCGCTCCGCCCGGGCGCCGAGATCGGTCTGGCCGACGCCTATCATCGCGGTCTTTCTGACGTATTCAACGCCCACACGCCGGCCGCAGAGGCGGCGCGTCGGGTCATGGCCCTGGCCAATCGCTATCGCCATGAAACCATGGTGCGAGAGGCGCTGGACATGACCCGCTTCCCCGGCCTGACCGACGCTGCGACCGGGTTGTTCACACGCGATCAGTTCGCCGCCCATCTGGCCTCCCTGTCCTCCGCCGCTGAAGCCCGACGCCGGCCATTGACCGTGGCGGTCATGCGCATAGCCGACCGGCCGGACGCCTTGCGCGCTCGCACCCACGGCTGGCTGGATCGGGCCATTCCCCAGATCGGATCGATGATCGCCCGTCTGGTCCGGGCAGAAGACACCGCCGCGCGTCTGGCCGGCGACGTCTTCGCCCTCGCCCTTCCCGCCGCGACGGCGGCTGCAGGACGCGTGGCGGCGGAGAGGATTGCGGCGGTGATCGCCTGCACTGCCTTTGAAGCCGATTCAGACAATCCCTCCTTCACGGTCGAGTTCGATCTGGGTGTGGCTCAGGTCCAGCCGGGCGAGAGCGCCGCGCGCGCGCTGGAGCGGGCCGCGCATGGCGCATTGTCTCGCGCCGAAAGCTGAACCATCATGGGGGCATGAGCGACGCCCCCACCCCCTTTGCGCAGCCTGCGCCCCTGACGATCGACTTCATCGCCGACATGGTGTGTCCATGGTGCTATCTGGGCTGGCGGCGGCTGAAATCAGCCCTTTCCCAGAGGCCGCTGGTGCGCGCCGACATCAAATGGCGTCCCTATCAGCTCGACCCGGCCATTCCGGAGCCGGGCGTGGACCGTCGCGCCTACATGGCCAGGAAGTTTCCTGACGCTCAGCGCCTCGTGCAGGTCCATGACCATCTGGTCGAGGCGGGGGCGGAGGAAGACATCGTCTTCCGTTTCGACCGTATCGCCCTGTCGCCCAATACGCTGGCGGCGCACAGGCTGGTGCACTGGTCCCAGGCGCAGGGCGTGCAGGACGCCGTGCTCGACGCCCTGTTCGATGGCTATTTCACCCAAGGCCTGGACATTGGCGCCCCTGAAGTCCTGGCCGATATCGCCGCCGGCGCCGGCATGGACGGGCTGGACGTGCTGAACCGGCTGGCTCAGGGCGCTGACGCCGAAACGGTCGCATCAGACCATAAGATGGCCAGGGAGGCCGGCGTGACGGGCGTGCCCTTCATCATTTTCGACCAGCAGTTTTCAGTGATCGGCGCAGAGACGCCTGCTAAGCTCCTGCGCGTGATCGACCATGCCCTCGCCCATCAGTCACGCGGTCCGGGCAAGGGGCGGGTGCATTAACCGGCCGCCAGTTTCGCAAGGATTGTCAGTATCTTCTCGGCAGCGCCCAATCTTGCGTCCGGGCTTTCCCACTCGCCCTTGACCACGACCTTGTTATCGGGCCGCAGCTTCCACAGGATCGGGTTCTTCTGGATGTGACCGATCAGCCCCATGGGATTGGCGAAGGTCTCAGACCGGAAAGCGATGACGGCGCCCTTGGGGCCGACATCGATCTTTTCAACGCCCGCCTGACGGCACATCCCCTTGATCGCCACCACCTTCAGAAGCTGCCCGGCTTCCGCAGGCAGGGGTCCGAACCGGTCGATCAGTTCCGCCGCCAGAGCTTCACGATCTTGAGCACGCTCGGCTTCCGACAGGCGCCGATAGAGCGACAGGCGCACATTCAGGTCTGGTACGTAATCTTCGGGAATCAGCACGGCTGCGCCGGCATTGATCTGCGGCGACCAGCCGCGTTCGGACGAGACCTGCTCGCCATGTTCGCGCAGTTCGGCCACGGCGTCTTCCAGCATCTGCTGATAGAGCTCGACCCCGATTTCGCGGATATGGCCGGACTGTTCATCGCCCAGCAGATTTCCGCCGCCGCGAATGTCCAGATCGTGGCTGGCGAGCTGGAAGCCCGCGCCCAGGCTATCCAGCGACTGCAGCACCTTCAGCCGCTTGTCCGCGCTTTCGGTGATCGGACGCTCCGAGGGAATGGTCAGATAGGCGTAGGCGCGCGCCTTGGCCCGGCCCACCCGTCCGCGCAGCTGATAGAGCTGGGCCAGACCGAACATATCGGCCCTGTGCACGATCAGCGTATTGGCGGACGGAATGTCGAGCCCGGACTCCACGATCGTGGTGGCTAGAAGGACGTCGAAACGTGCGTCATAAAAGGCGCTCATCACCTCTTCGAGCTGGGTCGGCGCCATCTGGCCGTGGCCGACCACATAGCGCACCTCTGGAACCTGATCGCGAAGGAACCGCTCCATGTCGGGCAGATCCGAAATGCGCGGCACGACGACATAGGCCTGACCGCCGCGATACTTCTCCCGCAGCAGGGCTTCGCGCAGGGTGACGGGATCATAGGGGGTGATGTAGGTGCACACCGCCAGACGATCGACCGGCGGCGTGGCGATGATCGACATTTCCCGAATGCCGGACAGGGCCATCTGCAGGGTACGGGGAATGGGCGTGGCGGTCAGGGTCAACATATGGACCTCGGCGCGCAGTTCCTTCAGCTTTTCCTTGTGCTTGACGCCGAAGTGCTGCTCCTCGTCCACGATCACAAGGCCGAGGTCCTTGAACGAGACCTGGGCCGACAGGATGGCGTGGGTGCCGACAATCACCTCGATCTCGCCATTGCGCAGTTCCTCGCGCGTTGCCGCAGCCTCCTTGCCGGGGACCAGCCGCGACAATTGCCGCACCTTGATGGGCCAGCCCGCCAGTCGCTCTGAAAAGGTCTTGAAATGCTGGCGCGCCAGCAGCGTGGTGGGACAAACAATCGCCACCTGCTTGCCGCTCATCGCCATGACGAAAGCCGCCCGCAGCGCGACCTCGGTCTTGCCAAAACCGACATCGCCGCAGATCAGGCGATCCATCGGCTTTCCGCTGGAAAGGTCTGAAAGAACGTCAGAAATCGCGTTGAGCTGATCCTCGGTCTCCTCATAGGGAAAGCGGGCGCAGAACTCGTCGAACAGGCCGGCGGGCGGATCGGTCGGGTCGGTCGATTTCAGCTCGCGGGCGGCGGCGATGCGGATCAGCCCCTCGGCCATTTCGCGCAGGCGCTCCTTGGCCCGCGCCTTTCGCGCCTGCCATGCGGCGCCGCCCAGCCGGTCCAGCAGCACGCCATCCCCTTCCGACCCGTAGCGGGTCAGCAGGTCGATATTCTCGACGGGCAGATAGAGCCTGGCCTCGCCCCCATATTGCAGGTCGAGGCAGTCATGTGGGGCGCCATTGACCTCGAGCGTCTTGAGGCCGGTATAACGCCCGATGCCGTGGTCAATGTGAACGACCAGATCGCCCGGCGTCAGCGAGGTCGCTTCGGCCAGGAAATTCTGCGCGCGACGCCTGCGCCGTGGCCGCGCCAGCCGGTCGCCCAGCATGTCGGTTTCGCTGATGACCGCCAGACTTTCCGTCACAAAACCGTGGTCAACCGGCAGGACCGCGCGCTGGGCGGGCTTGGCCTTGGTTCCGGCCACCCCGAAGCTGAGCGCGTCCTGCCAATCCTTCGCCAGCCGCACCGTCCCCAGGCCGTGATCGCCCAGCATGGAAGAGAGCCGGTCGGACGAGCCGTCCGACCAGGACGCAAACAGCACCCGCTTGCCAGACTTGCCAAGCGCGCGGGCATGGTCGGTGACGGCCTCGAACAGATTGACGCTGTCCTGCGCGCGTTCCGCCGCAAAGCTGCGTCCGGACCGGGCGCCCATATCGACAACGGTGGGAACGTCCTCCTGCACAAAGGGGCTGAAGACCCGGACGGGACGTCCGTCCAGACCGGCGTCCCAGCCATGGGCGTCGAGATAGAGGGTCTGAGGCGGCAGCGGGCGATAGACCGCGCCGCCGCCGCGTAAGGCGGAAGCTTCCTGCCGGGCGTCAAAGGCGTCATGGATCATGGACAGACGCTCGTCGCGCGCGTCGCTCGCCTGATGATCGATCAGGATCAGGGCGTCATCGCCCACATAGTCGAACAGGGTCTCCATCCGCTCATAGAACAGCGGCAGATAGTGCTCCATGCCGCCGCGTCGCCCGCCCTCGCTGATGGCCACATAGAGCGGATCATCGGTGGCTGCGCCAAAGCGCGCGATAAAGCCGGTGCGAAAACGCGACACAGCGGCCTCATCCACCAGCGCCTCACTGACCGGGCGCAACTCCACACTGCTCAGTTGGCGGGTGGACCGCTGGCTCATCGGGTCAAAGGCGCGTATGGCGTCCAGCGTGTCGCCAAAAAGGTCCAGACGAACGGGCTCGTCCGCTGTCGGGGGGAAGACATCGATCACGCCGCCGCGAATGGCGAACTCGCCGCGCTCCGAAACCGTGGAGGCGCGCACATAGCCGTTGACGGAGAAGTAGCGCTCAATATCGCGGATCGCGACCTCATTGCCGACGCGGGCGGAAAAACTGGCGCTGCGGATTGCGCTTCTGGGCGGCAGACGCTGGATAAGGCTCGACGCCGCCGCGACCAGCAATAGCGGGCTCTTCTCATCGGGCTTGCGCGCCGCGAGCGCGGCCAGCGTCGCCATCCGCGCCGCCGACACCGCAGCGCTTGGCCCGATCCGGTCATAGGGCAGACAGTCCCAGCCGGGCAGCCTCTGGACCTCCAGGGTCGGATCGAAGAAGGCGAGCGCATCGGCGAAGGCCCCGGCCCGCGCGGTGTCGCGTGCGACAAATAGGGTCACGCCGCCATGACGGCGGGCCAGATCGCAGGCCACAAGCGCGTCAAAGCCTTCCGGCGCGCCGCACAGGGTCAGGCGTCCAGGCTCGTTCGCCAGACGGGCGGCGTCGGAGGGGGTCAGGGAAATGTCAGCCATGGGCTCTTGTACAGTCTAGCCGCCGATGTCGCTGCGGCTGTCACGGGCGCCGAAGCGAAAATCTCTGATCTGTTGCATGACCGCCGTCTCGAACCGGGCGGGCGTGGGTTCGCGCTCGATGATCCAGGCGTAAAGGTCCTGATCGGGTTGATCCATCAGGACTTCGAACGCATCGACATCGGCGTCGGACAGCGTGCTCAGATACTGGTCGGCGAAGGGGCCAAGGATCAGATCAGCCTCCCGAAAGCCCCGGCGCCAGGCGCGGAACTTCAGCTTTTTAATACGGTCCGAGTCGGCGGCGTTATGTTGCATGGAATTGATATGGGTCCGGCGATTAGACAGCGCGAGCCTGTTTATCTGAAATCGCGGCGCGGTCTATGGTGTGCTGATGCGGCCCGAGAGTCTTTTCCCCCTGTTCGCCCCGATCAGCGCCCTGAAGGGCGTTGGGCCCAAGATTGCGCCGCTTGTAGAGCGCGCTGGCGGGCCTGTGGTGCGCGACCTCGCCTTTCTGGCGCCGTCCGGCCTGATCGAGCGGCGCCATGCGTCCGTGGCGCAATCGGCGGACGGCGCCATCGTGATCCTCGACCTCATGATCGACCAGCATGTGCCGCCCGTGCGCCGCGGCCAGCCCTGGCGTATTCGCGCACATGATGAAACCGGATTTATATTCATCAATTGGTTCAAAGGCTTTGGCCCACATCTTGAACGAATGCATCCGCCCGGCGCGCGGCGGATTGTCTCGGGCAAGGTCGAACGGTTTGGCGTTGAAGCGCAGATCGCCCATCCCGACCACATGGTCGCGCCTGACCGGGCCGCTGATATTGGCGAACGCGAGGCGGTCTATCCCAGCGTTGTCGGTCTGGCGCCCCGCACGCTCCGCAAACTCGTGCTGGAGGCGCTGGAGCGCGCGCCGGATCTGACCGAATGGCAGGACGGCGCCTGGCGCGCCCGACAGGCCTGGCCCGGCTGGCGGGAGGCTCTGGGCGCCCTGCACGATCCACGCTCGGAGCAGGACCTGTCGCCGGACGCCCCGCCAAGGCGACGCTTGGCCTTTGACGAACTCCTGGCGCACCATCTGGCCATGGCCAGGCGCAAGGCGTCCCGACGCGCCGAAGCCGCGCGCGCCACGCCGATCAGCCAGGCGTCGCAGGCCCTGACCGCCGCCCTGCCCTTCACCCTCACCGGCGCGCAGAACCGCGCCCTGAGCGACATCCGCGCGGACCTGCAAAGCGGCGAGCGCATGTCGCGGCTGGTTCAGGGTGATGTGGGCTCTGGCAAGACGGTCGTGGCCATGCTGGCCATGGCCGATATCGCCGAAGCCGGCCGCCAGAGCGCGCTGATGGCGCCAACGGAGATTCTCGCAAGGCAACACTTTGAAAGTTTAGCGCAACCACTTGAAAAAGCGGGAATCATCTGCGTTCTTCTGACAGGTCGTGACAAGGGCGTCGCGAGGCGGGAAAAGCTCCAGCTGATCGCTCAGGGCCGGGCGGGCGTTGTGGTCGGCACCCACGCTCTGTTTCAGGAAGACGTCATCTTTGACGACCTGTCGCTGGCTGTGATCGACGAGCAGCACCGCTTTGGCGTGGCGGAACGCCGGCGCCTGATGAACAAGGGACAGGCCGTGCATCTCATGGCCCTGTCCGCCACGCCCATCCCCCGGACCCTCGAACTGACCCTGTTTGGCGATCTGGATGTGTCACGGATCGATGAAAAGCCGCCGGGCCGAAAGCCCATCGCCACCACGGCCACGCCCCTGTCGCGTCTGGATGATGTGATTGCGCACCTGTCAAAAGCCACCAGTCGCGGCGCCCAGGCCTTCTGGATCTGCCCTCTGGTATCTGAGTCTGAACTGCTTGACGTTCAGGCTGCAGAGGCGCGTGCGGCCGTCCTGCAGGCGCGGTTGAGCGCGCCTGTGGGGCTGGTCCACGGCCAGATGCCCCCCCAGCAGAAGGATCAGGTCATGGCGGCCTTTGCTGCAGGCGAGGTCTCAGTGCTGGTGGCGACAACCGTTGTCGAGGTCGGGGTGAACGTTCCCAACGCCACCATCATGGTGATCGAACATGCCGAGCGGTTCGGCCTGGCCCAGCTGCATCAGCTTCGCGGCCGTGTCGGGCGCGGCCAGGGCCGCAGCGCCTGCCTGCTGCTCTACGCCCCGCCCCTGTCCAGACAGGCCAAGGCGCGACTGGAAATCCTGCGCGAGACCGAGGACGGATTCGAGATTGCAGAGCGCGACCTGTTGCTGAGGGGCGGCGGCGACCTGCTGGGCGTCAAACAGAGCGGCTTGCCCGCCTACCGCTTTGCCGATCCCGTTGCTCAGGCCGATCTGGTGCAGGCGGCCTGCGATGACGCCCGGCTGATCCTGGCCCGCGACCCCGCTCTGTCCTCGCCGCGCGGTCAGGCCTTGCGGGTCTTGACCGAGCTGTTCGACTGGAAGGCCGACGACGCCTTTGCCGAGGGCAGTTGATCGCCAGCTTGCCCTTACGGCCCGCCTTGCGCGCCTGGTCGACGATCTCTAGCCTTGAAGCACAATGACAAGGGAGCAGGCGTGTGGCGATTGAAGCGGTCATCTGGGATTTTGGCGGGGTCATCACCTCATCACCCTTCGAAGCCTTCAACCGGTTTGAGCGCGAGCGCGGTTTGCCGCATAATTTCGTGCGGACGGTCAACGCCACCAATCCGGACGACAACGCCTGGGCGAAATTTGAGCGCTCCGAAATCGACGCGGCCAATTTCGACACCCTGTTCGCAGATGAGGCCCACGCGCTGGGCCAGAGCGTTCGCGGGGCGGAGATCCTCGCGCTTTTGTCGGGCGATGTTCGCCCTGGCATGGTGGCGGCGCTGAAGGCCTGCAAGGCGCAGTTCCGGGTAGGCTGCATCACCAATAATGTCCACACCGGCAAGGGCGCGGGCATGGCGGCAACGTCGGAAAAAGCCGCCCAGGTCGCCGAGGTGATGAGCCTGTTTGACGCCGTGATCGAAAGCTCCAAGGTCGGGGTCCGCAAGCCGGATCCGCGCATCTACCAGATGATGTGCGAGACTCTGGGGGTGCATCCCTCAGCCTGTGTCTATCTTGATGACCTCGGCATCAACTGCAAACCGGCGGCAGGGTTGGGCATGCAGGCCATCAAGGTGTCGGGCGAAGCTCAGGCGCTGGCGGCGCTTTCCGCCATAGTCGGCCTCAGCTTCTGATGCGCGCACTGGTCGTCAGCGCCCTGGGGCCGGACTATGCCGGTTGCGCGGTTCAGGATGTGCCGACGCCCCATCCCGGTCCGGGCGAGGTAGGGGTGCGCATTGCGGCGGCGGCGGTCAACTTTCCGGACCTGCTGATGACGCGGGGAGAATACCAGTTCAAACCGCCCTGTCCGTTCGTCTCGGGCATGGAGTTCTGCGGCGTGATCGAAACAGTGGGCGACGGCGTGCCGGCCAGCCGGATCGGCGAAGCGGTCATTGGCGGCGCCAAGACGGGCGCATTCGCCGAGGTCGCGATTGCCAGCGCAGCGACCGTGCGGCCCAAGCCCGAGCGACTGAGCGCCTCCGAGGCCTGCGCCTATTCCGCCGCCTATCTCACGGCCTATGTCGCTCTGGTGCGACGCGCCCGGCTTGAGCCCGGCGAATGGGTGCTCGTCCATGGCGCAGCGGGCGGGGTCGGTCTAGCCGCCGTTGATCTGGCCCGGCATCTGGGCGCACGCGTCATCGCGGCGGGGTCGTCGCCGGAAAAGCTCGCCATCGTGAAGGACCTCTATCAGCCCGACGCGGTGATCGACGTGCGGGGCGGCTTTCGCGATCAGGTCAAGGCGATCACCGACGGGCGCGGGGCGGATGTGGTCTATGACCCTGTCGGCGGCGACTTGTTTGACGAAAGCGTGCGCTGCATCGCATTCGACGGTCGACTGCTGGTGATCGGTTTCACATCTGGCCGCATACCGACCCTTTCGGCCAATATGCCTCTGATCAAGGGGTTTTCGGTCGTCGGCGTGCGCGCGGGCGAATACGGCCGCCAGTTCCCGCAAAAAGGCGCAGAGAATATCGCCGCCATCGACGCGCTGGCGGCGTCCGGGGCGATCCGGCCGCGCATCCATGCCGAACTGCCCCTTGCGGCCTGGCGCGCCGCATTTGACCTGTTGGCCGACCGGCAGGTGGTGGGAAAGGCCGTGATACGGCCGGGCCTGTAGTCATCTGAGCTTGGTTGCGCTTATCCGCTTGCACAACAGGACGGGGCGCGGTCTGATCGGCAAAACAAGAAAAGCGGGATGGAATGGTCAGAACCTTGTCCGCGTCTGAAAAGACGCCTGCGGCGACAATACTCGCCTATATACTGCCCTGCCTGCCCATTGCCGCCATGGGCCTGCCGATCGTTGTCTATCTCCCGAATTTCTACGCAAATACAGTCGGGTTGGCCCTGCCTGTTGTGGGGTTCGCCTTCATGATGGCGAGAACCCTCGATATCGTCATCGACCCCCTGCTTGGCGGGCTGATGGACCGCACACAGGTGAAGATGGGTCGGTTTCGGCTGTGGATGCTGATCGGCCTGCCCATCACCTTCACGGGCGCTGCGCTGCTTTTCTTCCCCCCCAAATCGGCGGGCGCCGCCTATCTGATCGCGGCCTTGATCGTTTCCTATGTGGGATATTCGATCAATGTGCTGGCCCAGGGGGCCTGGGGCGCCACCCTGTCCAAGAGTTATCACGACCGGTCGCGGCTCTATGGCTGGTGGCAGGCGGCCAATATTGCGGGGCTTCTGCTGGTTCTGCTGCTGCCTGTCGCATTGGGTCTGAAAGGCTCAGCCGACGCGGTCCGGGTGATGGGGATGTGGCTGCTGGTCAGCCTGCCGGTCACGATTGGACTGATGACGCTTTTCACGCCGGAGCCGACCAAAAGCGCCACCTCCGCGCACAGATCGGTTTTCGAGACGGTTCGAGCGGTCAGCTATCTGTTACGGCACGGCGCGGTGGCGCGCATCCTGGCCGCAGACCTTCTGTTGGGGCTGGCGCCAGGGGTCACGGGCGCGCTGTTTCTGTTTTTCTTTCGCGCCGCTCGGCACTATTCGTCTCTGGAATCCAACGCCCTGCTGCTGTTCTATTTTGTGGGCGGCATCCTTGGCGCCCCGCTCTGGGTCCGGCTGTCGCGCCGGATCGGCAAGCACAGGGCGCTGATCGCGTCCTGCGGCTTCTATGTCGTGGTTCAGAGCACGACCATGCTGATGCCCAAGATGCCGATGCTGGCGGCCGCCCTGGCCCTGGTTGTGGCCGGCCTGTCCTATGCCGCCAGCCTGTTCCTGTTAAGGGCCCTGATGGCTGACGCCGTTGACGAGGTCCGCCTGGAGACGGGACGCGACGACACAGCCCTGATGTTCGCCCTGCTCGGCTCCACCAACAAGCTGGGCTACGCCATTGCGGTGGGCCTCACCTTTGTGGGGCTCGACAGGGTTGGATTTCATCCGGGGGATGCGGCCGCCAACAGCGCCGCCGCCCTGAACGGCCTGACCATGCTCTATATCATCCTGCCCGCGCTGGCTGCGACCCTGGGCGCGCTTGTCCTGTTTCGATATCCGCTGACCGAGGCGCGTCACGATGATATTCGCAAGGCGCTGGATTCGGCGGGAATCGATCACGCCGAATAGCACAGAGCTCAAGGCGGGACCCATGGCCGACCAACGTCCGATTGACCGACTTCTGGACATCATGGTTCGGCTGCGCGATCCCAAGGACGGCTGTCCCTGGGATCGGGAACAGACCTTTGCGACCATTGCGCCCTATACGGTCGAAGAAGCCTATGAGGTCGCGGACGCCATTGAGCGCGCCGACATGGCGGACCTGAAGGACGAACTGGGCGATCTGTTGTTTCAGGTCGTGTTCCACGCCCGTATCGCCGAGGAGGCCGGTGATTTCGCCTTTGACGATGTGATCACGGGCCTTTGCGACAAGATGGTGCGGCGCCATCCCCACGTCTTCGCCGACGCAAGTTTCGCCAGTCAGGCCGATCAGACGGCGGCATGGGAGGCGCAAAAGGCGCAGGAGCGGGCGGCCAAGGGCGCGCACCGATCCGGCGTGCTTGACGATGTGCCAGCAGGCCTGCCCGCCATGACCCGCGCCGTGAAGCTGACCAGACGCGCCGCCCGGGTGGGCTTTGACTGGCCCGACCTCGGTCAGGTGATGCTGAAACTGCGCGAAGAAATCGAGGAATTGCAGGTCGAGATCGACGCCGGCGACCACACCAAGGCGCGCGAGGAGCTGGGCGATTTGTTGTTTGTCTGCGCGAACCTGGCCCGAAAACTGGATGTGGACCCTGAGGCCTCTTTGCGCGCCGCCAATCAGAAGTTCACGCGCCGCTTCACCCATATCGAAACCCGCCTACTGCAGCAGGGCAAGACGCCGCAGGACGTGTCGCTCCAGACAATGGAAGATCTGTGGACAGAAGCCAAAAGGCTCGAACGCGACTAACCCCGTCCGACAGCGCCCGGATAGAGCCGCTCGAACCGGCCGAGCGCCTGGGCGTCCAGCTTGACTTCCAGCGTCACGGCACCGTCATCGGCATCATCGCGGTGAACCACCCGACCATTGCGATAGAGCCAGGCCAGAGCCTCGCCCTCATGGACCCCCAGATGGGCCTGAATGGGCTTGGCGTCGTCGATCCTGTGCGCGATCAGTTGCAGCAGGTCACTGCACCCCTCACCCGTCACGGCCGAAACAGGAACCGCGGTCACGCCCGTATCGCCAGAGCGTCGGGCCCGCGCCAGAAGCACGATCCGGTCATCCTCAGACACCAGGTCGAATTTGTTCCACACCTCGATCATGCGATGCGCGCGGTCCTCATCCACGCCCAGTCGATCGAGCACCGCTTCCACATCCTTCGCCTGGGCGTCGGAATCGGGGTCCGAAATGTCTCTGACATGCAGGACCAGATCCGCAGACTCCACTTCTTCGAGCGTCGCGCGGAAGCTTTCCACCAGTTCGTGCGGCAGGTCGGAAATAAATCCCACCGTGTCAGACATGATGGCCGGGCGTCCGTCCGGCAGCTTCAACTCCCGCAGGGTGGGGTCGAGCGTGGCGAACAGCATGTCCTTGGCCAGAACACCGCCCTCTGTGAGACGATTGAACAGGGTCGACTTGCCCGCATTGGTGTAGCCAACCAGGGCCACCGTCGGATAGGGCGTGCGCTGGCGCGCCGTGCGATGGAGCGTGCGGGTGCGGCGCACCTCGATCAATTCCTTTTTCAGCCGCGCGATCTTGTCGGCCAGCAGACGCCGGTCCGTTTCAATCTGGGTTTCGCCGGGACCGCCCATCACGCCGACGCCGCCGCGTTGCCGCTCAAGGTGGGTCCAGGTCCGCACGAGGCGCGACTTTTCATAGGCCAGACGCGCCAGTTCGACCTGCAAGCGGCCTTCCTTGGTGCGCGCCCGGCGACCGAAAATTTCCAGGATCATGCCGGTGCGGTCGATGACCTTGACGTTCCAGGCCTTTTCCAGATTGCGCTGCTGGACAGGCGTCAGGGCATCGTCGACGACGACCACATCGGCTTCAATATTTTCGCACAGATCGCCGATCTCGCGCACCTTGCCCGAGCCGAACAGTGTGGCCGGCGTGGAGCCGCGCAGCGGCGCAATCTCCGCCGCCGCAATATCCAGATCAAGCGCTATGGCCAGCCCAACGGCCTCTTCAAGCCGGGCCTTTGGCGTTCGTTGCGAAGCGGCGGCGCCGCTGCGCGTCGGGTGCAGAACCAGCGCCCGCTGTACGGGCGGACGCCGGTCAATCATTGGACGCTCGCTCAATCCTCGCCGTCGCCTTCCAGGCCGGGCTCATAAAGCTGCACAGGCTGAGCGGGCATGATCGTTGAGATGGCGTGCTTGTAGACCAGCTGTGACTGGCCGTCGCGGCGCAACAGCACGCAGAAATTGTCGAACCAGGTCACCACGCCCTGCAGCTTCACGCCATTAACCAGAAAGATGGTCAGGGGCGTCTTCGACTTGCGCACGCTGTTGAGGAAGGTGTCTTGCAGGTTCTGCTTCTTGTCGTTGGACATAAACCAATTCCTTAAATCATCGAGGACCCACGCCCTCACACACACAGTTGCAGCCTAGCGTCTCGCGTGCCCTTGCGGCAACCTTTGACGGGCCTATTGCGCCGTATCTCGCGCATTTTCCAGATATAGGCGCCGCAGCCGCAAAGTGACAGGGCCAGGCTGGCCGTCGCCGATGGACACGCCGTCTATTGAGGTGACTGGGGTCAGAAATGCCGAGGCGGCGGTGAAGAACGCCTCTTTCGCCTCCCTGGCTTCCGCAAGGGTGAAGGGCGTTTCTTCAACCGGCATTTGCAGGGAGCGCGCAATCTCCAAAAGGCTGGCCCGCGTCACGCCCCGCAAGATGTTGGCCTGTGTATCGCGCGTACGCAGAACGCCCCTGGCGTCCACGATCCAGGCGTTGGTTGAGCCGCCTTCGGTCACCAGTCCGTCGCGGTCCACATACCAGACCTCGATCGCGCCTGCCCGCCTGGCCGCGGTCTTGGCCATGGCGTTGGGCAAGAGGCCAACCGTCTTGATATCACACCGTCCCCAGCGATTGTCCGGCAGGGTGATCACGCCGCCGCCCTTCTCGGCCTTGGCGCACATGGCCTCGAAGTTCACGGACTTGACGGTCACAACCACGGTCGGGGGCGGCGGCGGATCCGGAAAGGCATGGTCGCGGCGGCATTGCCCGCGGCTGATCTGCAGATAGACCAGACCATCTTGCACCTTGTTGCGACGCACGGTCTCACGCAGCACGGTCATCAAGGCGGCCTCGCTGAGCGGCGGGACAATCTCAAGCTCGCTCAGGCTGCGCTCAAGACGGGCCAGATGGCCCTCTGTGTCCGCCAGCTTGCCCCCGATCAGCGCCCAGACCTCATAGACCGCATCGGCGAACTGAAATCCGCGATCCTCGATATGCACTCCGGCGTCGGCATGGCGGGTGTAGCGGCCATTTACATAGGCAATCCGGCTCATCGCACCCTATTCCTCGTCTTCGCCTTCATCGCCCGAGCGGGCGGGCGCCACGCCAAGTGACTTCAGTTTCCGATGCAGAGCCGACCGCTCCATCCCGATAAAGGAGGCGGTGCGGCTGATATTGCCGCCAAAGCGCAGGATCTGGGCCGTCAGATATTCCCGCTCGAACACTTCGCGGGCGTCGCGAAGCGGCAGGGCGATGATGCGCTCCGGTCCGACCGATCCGGCTGCACCGGCCGCGGCAACCTCGGACGGCAGCATCTCGGCCGTGATGAGGTCGCCCGGATCGCCGGTCGCCAGGATCAGCAAGCGCTCTATATTGTTGCGAAGCTGGCGCACATTGCCGGGCCAGTCATGGACCTGCAGGGTGGCGATCGCATCTTCACCCAGTATGCGGCGGGGAAGCCCTGTCGTCTCGACGAGCCGATCGATGAAATAGGCCGCGAGTTCGGAAATATCCTCCCGCCGCTCAGACAGGCCCGGGACGCGCACCGGCACCACATTGAGGCGGTGAAAAAGATCCTCCCGGAAGCGCGAGGCCGCAATCTCTTCGCGCAAGTCTCGCGATGTGGAGGACACCACCCGCACATCCACCTGCACATCATTGTCGCCTCCGACGCGACGGAAGCGCTGTTCCACCAAGACCCGCAGAATGCGGCTCTGGCTTTCGCGCGGCATGTCGGCCACTTCATCCAGAAAAAGGGTGCCGCCGTGGGCGCGTTCGAACACGCCGATCCGCGAGGGGCGACCGCCCTCGCCTTCCTCGCCGAACAGCTCCACATCCAGGCGCTCCGGCGTCATGCCAGCCGCGCTGATGGCCACAAAGTCGTTACGGGCGCGGGGGCTGGCCTCATGGATCAACCGCGCCACAAGTTCCTTGCCTGAGCCGGGCGGGCCGGAGATCAGCACACGGCTGTTGGCTGGCCCCACGCGCGCAATCAGGTGACGCAGTTGCTGGGCCGGCGCCGAATGGCCGAGAAATCCGTCCGGCGCCATGGACTGGGCGCGCAGCCGCCGGTTTTCCCGGCGAAGGCTCGCCGCCTCCAGGGCGCGCTCCACGACCAGCAGGAGCCGGTCCGCCTTGAACGGCTTCTCCAGGAAATCATAGGCGCCGCGCTTGATCGCCGAAACCGCCGTTTCGATATTGCCGTGGCCGGAAATCATGACGACCGGCAATTCGGGGTCGAGCGCCTTGACGACGTCGAGCAGTTCAAGCCCGTCCATTCCGCCGCCCTGCATCCAGATGTCCTGAACCAGCAGGGCGGGTCGGCGCTCCTTCAGGGCGGACAGGGCGGATTCAGAATCCGCTGCGGTGCGCACCGCATAGCCTTCATCTTCAAGAATGCCCGCCACCAGATCGCGGATATCCTGTTCGTCATCCACTACGAGTATGTCAGCCGCCATCGTCAGACCTGTCTCATGCCGCAGCCGCCTCATCCCCTTCGGGACGAAGGGCGCGGCGCCCATTGGGAAAACGTAGAAGCACCTTGGCGCCAGGCTTGGCGTCGGCGTCTGTCAGAACCAGCTCACCGCCATGCTCTTCCAGAATGCGCTTGACGATGGCCAGCCCCAGTCCGGTGCCCTTTTCGCGGGTCGTGACATAGGGCTCTGTCAGGCGATGCCGGTCGCGCTCCGGCAATCCGACGCCATTATCCTGAATCTCGAAGATGATCGAGGCGTCCGTCATGACCAGCCTTGCGACGATCCGTCCAGGACTTCCGGGGGATTGCTGCATGCGCGCGCCCACCGATTCCCCGGCGTTCTTCAATATGTTGGTCAGGGCCTGCCCAACCATGCGCGCGTCGCAATTCAGCTCACAGACGGGCACAGGCTCCACCAGTTCGACATCGATTTCGGGATAGGCCACCCGCTGGGCGAACACAGCCTGACGCATGAGTTCGCCGGCGTCTTCACGGGCGAACTTCGGCGCGGGCATCCGGGCGAAGGCCGAGAATTCGTCGACCATCCTGCCAATATCGCCCACCTGACGGATAATGGTCTCCGTGCAGCGATCGAACGTCTCCAGGTCTCCGGTGATTTCCTTGCGGTATTTGCGGCGGATGCGCTCGGCGGACAGCTGGATGGGCGTCAGCGGGTTCTTGATTTCATGAGCGATCCGACGCGCCACATCGGTCCAGGCGGCCGTGCGCTGGGCGGAGACAAGGCGGGTAATGTCGTCAAAGGTCAGCACCATCCCGGTCTCGAGCCCCACTGAGGCCCGAACGCGCAGCCGTCTGGTATCTGAGTCGCGCACCACCTCCACCTCCTCCTCGACATCGGAAGCGACCCGCAGGGCGCGCTGGGAGGTGAGCAGCATTTCCGGCGCAATATCGGCCAGGGTGGCGCCGAATACGGCTTCGGGCGGGCTGTCAGTCAGGCCCAGAAGGTGCAGGGCGCGGCTATTGGCGACGCTGACCCGGCCGTAGGAATCAAGACCGAGCACGCCGGCGCTCACGCCGCTCAGGACCGTCTCGATAAACTGGCGACGCTCATGCGCTTCCTGGCTGGCGGTTTGAAGCGCGGCCTGCTTGCTTTCAAGATCTGTCGTCATCCGATTGAAAGCATGAGACAAAACGGCTATTTCTTCAGGATCGTGATCAAGTTCGACGCGCACGGAAAGATCGCCTGTCGACACCCGGTCAGCCGCGCGCACCAGACGTGCAATCGGATCGGCGATCTGGGTCGCCACGCCCATTCCCACCCACACCGCACCGACCAGCACCAGGAGGGCCGTGTTCAGATAGCTCAGCAGGAAGATCCCCTCGACCGTTGAGCGACTTTTCAGACTATCGCGGTAGTCGACCACGGACTGTTCAGAGGTGCGCAACTGGGCCCACAGCCCCGCCTCCAGCGGCTTGGCCACATAGAGGTAGGCGTTGTCATAGCCCGACAGCCGATAGACCGCCCGCATCACATTATCCTGGTCGAACCGGGCGCGCACATCACCGGCGACAGAGGCGGCCTGAAATGTGGCGGGCGGCGGCGTGAGGAAAGCGGGCGCACCGGGCGTCTCGGCCCGCGCCAGGACCCGACCTTCATTGTCCACAATATAGACTGCGGCAAAGTCGCGCCCCAACGCCTGATCCAGCAGGATCGCATAGGTGACCGGATTGCGCGCCAGAACCTGACTGACCACAGGGCGGTTAAGCGACTGTGCGAGCGCCCCTACCTGGGTCGACATCAGTTCGCTCTGCTGATTGACAATCGTCTTGCCAAACAGGGCGCCGCCCTCAACGGCGGACTGAACACGGCTGGAAAACCAGCTTTCCATGCCGCGCGTCACCAGCAAGCCAAAGAACAGCGCCACGATCACAGCGGGCGCCACAGCAGCGATGGCGAACAGGGTGACGAAGCGACGGTGCAGTCGCACCCCTGCATCCTGGGTCGTCGGACCAAATAGCGAATGGACCCGCCAGCCGACCACGACCGCCAGCCCGAGCACGACCAGCAGATCGACGCCCAGGATCGCCAGCACCCCCTGACTGGATGCCGCCGTATGCCCCCGATTACCGGGCGTCGCCGTTGTCAGAAACACCGAAACCGCAGTGACCAGGGCTGAAAGCCCAAACGCTGCCGCGAACACATAACGGCCGCGTCCACGCCAAGCCGGGGCCAGTCCGCTAAAGGGCGGTCTTGGTTCATCGGTCTCGAGATGCAGCAACTCAGACATGCCACAAGGCTAGGCCAGACTGTGCTGCAAAATCAACAGTTATGTGGCAGGAAAGTTTCAGCTCGCCAGCAGGTCGTCGTCGTCGCGCGCGGAAAGCCCCAGAGCCAGTATCTTTTTGCGCAGGGTGTTCCGGTTCAGGCCGAGCCGCTCCGCCGCCTTGACCTGATTGCCGCGGGTCGCCGCAAGCACGGCGCGGATCAGGGGCCGCTCCACAGAGGCGATGATCCGGTCATAGATCTCGCTGTGTCCGGTCGCCAGATCGGCCGCAACAGCCTGTTCGATCAGACGATCAAGGCTTGCCTCGCTATCCTGAGGCGGCGCCGTCGGCTCAAGTTCGCGCTCGATGATGCGAGCCGTGATGACCGGCTCGGCATAGAGCGCGGCGATCCTGCGCATCAGGTTTTCAAGTTCACGCACATTGCCAGGCCAGGTATGGGCCTTGAGGCGCGCAATGGCGCCCTCGTCCACCGTCTTGGGCGACAGGCCTTCGCGATGGGCGCGCAGGAGAAATGCGCGCGCGAGATCTGGGATGTCCTCTCGCCGGTCCCGCAGGGGCGGCAGGCGCAGCGGCGCCACATTGAGACGAAAAAACAGGTCCTGGCGGAAAAGTCCCTGGGCGATCAGTGATGTCAGATCACGGTTGGTCGCCGCCACCAACCGGGCGTCCACTGGCCTGTCCGTCCGGGGATTGATCGGGCGCTCTGATCCGTCAATGACCCGCAACAGCCGGGTCTGGGCGTCAAGGGGCAGATCGCCCACCTCATCCAGAAACAGCGTTCCGCCATCGGCCTCCACCAGCTTGCCCGTGGCGCCGTCGCGACCGAAAAGCTCTGTCTCGACCCGCTCACGCGGGGTGGCCGCCAGATGAACGACCACAAATCGCCCTTCCCGGCGGCGGCCAAAGTCATGCAGGGCGCGCGCCGTCAGCTCCTTGCCCGTGCCGGACTCGCCGGTGATCAGCACGGTCAGCTCCGTCGGAACCAGACGGGCGAGCGTGCGATACACCTCCTGCATGGCGGTAGAGCGTCCAATCAGGGGGAGACGCTCGTCACGCGCCGCCTTGGCGTCGGCCCGCGCCTGCTGCACGGCCGGCGCAGGCGCAAGCGCTCTCTCAGCTGCGGCCAAAAGATCGTCCAGATCAAATGGCTTGGGCAGATATTCGAAGGCGCCGCGTTCGGCCGCGGTGACCGCCGTCACCACCGTGTTCTGTGCGCTCATCACGATGACCGGCAACTGCGGACGCAGTTTCCGGATCTGGGGGAGCACGTCAAACACATTGGCGTCTGGCATCATGACGTCGGTGACGATCAGGTCACCCTCTCCATCCGCCGCCCATTTGAGCAATGTGGAGGCGGCGCCCGTCGCCCGGACCTGATAACCCGCTCTGGACAAGGCCTGACTGACCACCAGACGAATAGACGCGTCATCGTCCGCGATGAGAACTTTCTTCTGCATTATTTTCACTCGCGGTTTGAATTCAGGCGTCGTTGGATGCGGCGTCTTGAGGGGCTGAGTCTTCTGGGTCGGCGTCGAGAATGACCGGGAGAAGCACGCGAAACACCGTGCGCCCCGGCTCGGAATGGAAATCGATCACGCCGTCATGGGCGGCCACAAGCTGAGCCGCGACTGTCAGGCCAAGCCCGGTGCCATTGGGCTTGCCCGTGACAAAGGGATCAAACAGACGGCGGCGCACTTCCGGGGCCACGCCCGGTCCGTTGTCCTGAATGCGGACTTCAAGGGGCGCCGACGCCGCCTCTCCGTCACTTGCCCGGGACATGTGACGATAGGCGGTCGCCACCACCACCTCGCCGCGCTGATCGCCGCGCGACCTGGCCGCTTCTGCGGCGTTTTTCACGAGATTCAGGAAGATCTGGACAAGTTGATCCTCGTCTCCCTTCACCGCGGGAAGCGACGGGTCATAGGCAGCGCGGAAGACAAGACCCTCGCCAACGCCATTGGATATGAGCGCGCGCACGCGGTCCAGAACCCGGTGGATATTGACGGGACGCGCCTTGGGTCGCTTGGGGTCGGAGAAGGATTCCAGGCGTTCAACCAATCGACGCACCCGGTCGGTTTCGTCCATGATCAGTTGGGCCAGTTCGGCATCTTCCATGCTGGCGTTGCTTTGCAGAAGCTGAGCCGCGCCCCGGATGCCCGCCAGAGGATTCTTGATCTCGTGGGCCAGGGTTCGACCAAGATTGGCGGCGGTCTGCAGGGCCCCGGCGGGCGCATCCTCGTCGCCTTCGCCCTGCGGGTGCAGTGTCACCACCACGGATCCGTCGGCGCAGAGGCCGGCGACGGCGTCCACCACCAGGACGGTCTCGCCGGGACGCACGATTTCCAGCCCCTTCTCGCGCCACCCGGCGCCGCGCCGGATCGCCCGCTCGACGAACATCATCAGGGGAGAGCCCGCCACCGTCAGGCCCAGGCTCTTGGCTCGGCGTGCGGACAGGTTGCCGCCGAACAGCATCTCGGCGGCGGTATTGGCGAAGGCCACCTCAGCAGCGGTGGTCACAACGAGGATGGCGCACGGGGCCGCGTCGAAGGCCGAGGCCCGGAGTGCCTCTTCCATAGGCGCCTTGGGAGCAAAAACTGTCATTGCATAAGAATTGGGCATCTATCCCCGCGCGTCTAGCCCTAAAGTGACTCAGCGATCACAGAAATTTGGCGGTGTCGGTCTGGCGCCACAGGCCGAGCCCGCTGGACATCGCTTCCGGATCATTGAACAAGACGGCATGAGATTTACCGCAATCCTTGTGGCCGCAGGGTCTGGCGCACGCGCTGGCGGCGAGGTTCCCAAACAGTGGCGTCTTCTGGCGGGACGACCCGTGGCGCGCTGGTCGCTGGAAGCCCTGTTGAACGCAGGCTGCGAAGAAGTGGTTGTGGTGGTCCCGCCGACGGATCTCGAACTTGCAGCAAAGGCCTTTGCCGGACTTGGCCGATGGCGAGCGGTTGCAGGCGGCGCGGAGCGATCCCGGTCGGTGGCCAACGGGCTGGCGGCGCTGTCTAGCGATGCGCCCGCCATATTGATCCACGATGCCGCCCGCCCCTTTCTGGCGCGCCGGCATGTCGACGGCCTGCTGGCGGCCCTGCAACAGGCCGACGCCGCCCTGCCCGCCCTGCCGGTGGCCGACACGCTGAAACGGGCGCAAGACGGCGCCGTGACCGGAACCGCTGACCGCGACGGCCTGTTTCGCGCCCAGACGCCTCAGGCCTTTCGCGCTGACCTGCTGCGCAGGGCCTATGCAAATCTCGCGGCGGGCGCGACCGATGACGCCGCCCTTGTCGAGGCGTTGGGCGGCGTGGTGGTCCTGACGCCGGGCGATCCCATGCTGATGAAACTGACCTATCCGGAGGATTTCCCCATGGCCGAGCATCTGGCCGGATCGGCGCGGCGCACGCGGGTGGGCCAGGGATTTGACGCTCACCGCTGGGGCCCGGGCGAGGCGGTGTGGCTTTGCGGGGTCGAGATTGCGCATGATGAAACCCTGATGGGGCATTCAGACGCGGACGCCGGCCTGCACGCCCTGACAGACGCCATATTGGGCGCCCTCAGCCTTGGCGATATAGGCGACCATTTTCCGCCGACAGACCCGCAGTGGAAGGGCGCCTCATCTGACAGGTTTCTGCGCCATGCGGCTGATCTGGCAGCGCAAAATGGCGCCAGGATCACTCATGTGGATGTGACGCTGATCTGCGAGCGACCGAAGATCAAACCTCACCGTCTGGCCATGCGCGCAAGGGTGGCGGACATTCTCGGGCTGGACATCGCCGCAGTCAGCATCAAGGCTACCACGACCGAGGGCATGGGATTCACCGGTCGTGGCGAGGGTCTGGCGGCTCAGGCCATCGCCACGCTGGATACGCCCGCCTGAGCACAGTCACCGAAAGAAGGGTCCTGAGATGAACAGCCTTTTCCCTTTGGAAATCGAGACCCTGGCCCGACTTCTTCTGGAGGAGGCGCGCGGGCGCGGCTGGCGGATCGTGACCGCCGAAAGCTGTACGGGCGGGCTGGTCGCGGGCGCCTTGACGGACATCGCCGGATCGTCGGACGTAGTCGAGCGCGGCTTTGTGACCTATTCCAACCGCGCCAAGTCAGAGCTTCTGGATATACCCGGCGACCTCATCGCCGATTGCGGGGCGGTGTCTGAACCGGTCGCCAGAGCCATGGCGGAAGGGGCGCTGGCCCGGTCGAACGCACATCTTTCCGTCGCCATTACCGGCGTCGCCGGTCCAGGCGGCGGTTCTCCCATGAAGCCGGTCGGCACGGTTCACTTCGCCACGGCCGCCGCCAATGGCGGCATCCGCCATCGTGAAGAACGTTTTGGCGAATTGGGCCGGACGGGCATTCGTCTGGCCAGCGTGCAGGTGGCTCTGGAAATGATGCGCGAGCGGATCTGAACGCGGCTATCGCCCTGCGGGCGCTGAATGCACAATCGACGGCTGAACCGCGCTTGTGCGGTTGATCGGCTCGGCCAGAGGCCCGCCATACCAGGCGGACAGTCTTGCCCGGGCGTCTGCTTCGATGTCGGCATAGAAGAGGTTGTAGGCAGGCGAGCGCAGCCGGGCCGCCCAGTCCCCCGTCGCCCGCAGGTCGGGCCTTTCGGGCGTCGTGACGCTTAGCAGCCCGTCAACACACTGCGCCTCCACCTGCTTGGCGCGAAGGGGCGGCGCAAGGTTCCACCGCCGCCCGGTGGCGTTGGCCGCGCCGAGATTTTGGTCGGAGTCGGTGTCACCGTCGTCGCGCTTGCCGGATAAGGGATTGACGCAGGCGAGCGCCTGATCGCCGAGATCTGAAAGGTCTCCGGCTGCGGTCCAGACCAAGGTGCGCGTCAGAATCCGTTCCCGCTGCGGGCCGCCGGAACTGAGGCTGCGCCAGGCCACCACGCAATGGGCCTGAGCCCGCTGCGCACACAGTGCGAGCGGGCCGGATGGGGGATAGGCGGCGGCGGGAATGGCTTCCTCCATCAGATAAACCGCAGCAATCCGGGCGCGAAGCACGGGGTCGGCTGCGGCTTCGCGGGTCAGCCTGTCGGCCAGTTGCGCGCCCTGTCCGACGCCGGCGATGATGATCGGGCCGTGCTGGCTGTAACGGGTCAGAAAATAGTGGAAGGCCTGAGCCACGTCGCCATAGGCGAACTGCCGGGCCTCCCGGGCGTCCTCACGCTGGGTCAGCCGGTAGGCGTAGAGGCTGGCTTGCCGATATCGCGGCGCATAGACGTGGCCAAGGCTGGCAAACGGCCCGGCGTGGTTGGGCAAGACCTCCTGCTGCAGGCGTCTCTCCGCCGTCCGATCATGGATGGGACCTAGCCAGTTCGCGCCCCCGTCATAGGTGGTGGAATGGATAAAGAAGATGTCTGCGGGCGCAGCCCCGGCGGGCCCCTCTCCCAGCAAAGCCCAGGCGCTGGCCTGGCTGTAATCCGGCGCGGGGGGCGGCTTATAGACCTGAAAGGGAATTCGGGGATCAAGATCGGCGCGCAGGATGTCGTCACGCTCAACCACATAGGCGACCGTTGTCACCCAGACCAGCAAGGCGCCCAGTCCGGCAAACAAGCGCAGGTACAGGGCGCGACGTTGATCCATGGCGAGCGGCCTAGTTGTAAGGGTCGGGCTGGGACAGGAAGCGGGCGACATAGTCCCCCACCCCCTCCTCAAGACTGGCGAAGGGCTGATCGTAACCCAGGCCGAACAGGCGCTCCATACGGGCCTGTGTGAAATACTGGTACTTGTCGCGGATCACTTCGGGCGTGTCGATGAAATGGATATCCGGCTCGCGTCCCACCGCTCTGAAGGTCGTCTCGGCGAGATCCCGGAACGACCGCGCCTGACCCGTTCCCAGATTGAACACCCCGGCGACGCCTTCCCGCCCGGTCAGCCAGGCCGCAACACGTGCGGCGTCCCGCACATAGACAAAATCACGCAGCTGGCCGCCATCGGCATAGTCCGGGCGATGGGAGCGGAACAGACGGACCGCCTCGCCCCGCGCAATGGTCGGATAGATCTGGGCGATGACCGATTTCATCGACCCTTTGTGATATTCATTGGGGCCATAGACGTTGAAGAATTTCAGCCCCGCCCATCCCGCGGGCGCATTGCCGCGGTCGGCCTGACGGCGCGCATAGAGATCAAACAGAGCCTTAGACCAGCCATAGGCGTTGAGCGGGCGCAGGGCCTTAAGGCTCTGATAGTCGTCATCATCGTTGAAACCCTGTTCGCCTGCGCCATAGGTGGCGGCGGACGAGGCGTAGATCAGACCGCGCTGGCGCAGACTGGCCCAGTCCCACAGGTCGCGGCTCAGGGTGAAATTATTGTGGATGATCCTGTCAGCGTCCGGCTCGGTCGTGGCCGAGATCGCGCCCATATGAACGATGCAGCGCAGCCGCCCTTCATGACGCGCCATCCAGTCGAACATGGCCTCTGGCGCCATGAAATCAGCCAGGTCGTGACGGGCGATATTGCACCACTTGCCGC
>CAIOJR010000163.1 GCA_903858685.1 uncultured Caulobacterales bacterium
CAGTCTCGCCAAGATCATTCGCATTGTGAACTTCCGCTGCCACCCCGCCCGCGCCACCCGGATCGTCAGCCACGAGGCCGTGGCCGTGCTGACCGAAATCGAAAACATCATGGCCGCCAATGATCGCGAAGTTGAGATTCGGGCGCGATATGCGCTGGCCAGATCCGTGCGGGACCTAGACGCTGAAAGCCAGACCTCAGAGGCCGCCGAACGGTTCTGGAACCCGGCGCGATGGCTGGCGGACATGCGGCGCTGATCTGTGACCGCTCCACATGGAACCGACCAGACACTCGACCGTGAAAGCCGGGGCCGGGACCTCGCCGGGCGGCCACAAGTGAAACCTGCGTCATTTTCATCCGACAAAAGCATTCCTTAACGCCGCCCCGCTAAGGCTATCCGGAGGGAATTGCGTGAGAGTTTGCGTTGAAGAACCGGTCCATCAGACGCCTGACTCACCTTAAGTCCACCGCCGCCACCTGTCGGGTTTTGAACCTGGTGAAGATAGCGCAGCTGTTCGGCCATGAGGACGAGTATCGCGCACGCCCCCTGTTCCGGAATCGCTTTCTCAATCAGGCGATCATTCTGAAGCACCGGTTGCGCGGCACCGAAATCGACCTGTTTGACAGCCACCGGACAGTGGCCACCAAGATCATCCTGCCGATCGACCGCGGCGATCTGAATGCTGGCGGACAATATGTCTTTATCGGTCAACGCAATCAGACCGCCGCCCTGGCCCAGTTCCTGGGCGAGTCCGCCGCAGACAATCTGCTCGATCAGCGCACCCTGAACGTGCTGGACGGGCTTCCATCCTTCGACCCGTTCTTGCTGCGCGAGCAGTTGCGCCGCAATGGCCTGACGCCGGCCCAGTGCTATTTCACCATTTCGCCCGCGGATACACGGCGCATGATGGGCTATGTCCAGACAGAGCTTGGCGGCCTTTCGGGCCTGTTGAGCGGTGATAAGGAGCGATTTCAGCATTCGGCCGCCTCATTGGCGGCCAAGCTCATGTCCAATGAATCGACCGAGGACATGGCCCCCCTGCGCCTGTCCATGCGTATGAGCAAGGACGAGTTCGCGGAAGGTCTCTTCGCCTGGAAGGGCCTGCTCTATTATAAATGGGTGCTGCACGAGATGGAGGCCCAACTGCCCGAGGTGGCCCGCGAACTGCAGACCATCCAGCCCTTTGATTCCTCCTCATCCGAAGGCAAGGCGCAACTCAACCGGTCGCGGCGCAGGCTGCTGACGGCGGTCAATCAGGCGCGTCTGGCGGCGGTGAAGATCATCCGGATCTATGACTACGCCTTTGCCGGCCTCTCGACTCACAGCCAACCGCTTCTATTTCGGGACTTTCTTGTGCGCGCGCCGGATCTGTTCATGGAGCTGGGCGAATGCCTGGGCGTGCTGAGCCACATTATCAGCTTCTGGCGGTTCCGCTTCAAAAGCGACATCCCGCCCAGCATCAGCTTTGCGGAGCTGAGCGACATCATGCTCGATTTCGAAAGCGGCCTTGGCCAGCCGCATTCGCCGTCGGACGTCGCGCAGGCAATCCCTCGAGCAAAATCCGATCTGGCCGGATTGGATTTTTCTCATAACCCTATATAATTAGAGCTTTTTTTGCGACGAACCGGTGTCCACTGCGTCGGAAAATATTCTAGCCCAGTCGGCCGGCTGGCCGCACCGGCGTGATCACCAGGTCATTGTCTGACGCCCGCCGGAAGGGTCCCTTGAAGGCGGGGTCCTCTCGACGACGGCGTTCGGGGCCGAAATAGTCCGCCGCCCGGATAAAGGGACGGGGGCGAAAGATCACAGCCTCGATTCGCGACAGCAGGGCCCGGGCCGTTAGGGGCTTGGCCACAAACTCTGTCACGCCCGCGTCCCGCGCCTCCATCACGCGAGAGCGCTCCGAATGGCCGGTGATCATGATAATCGGCAAAAAGGTGTTGGGGCTGTTGGGCGCAGTGCGCACCAGACGCGTGAACTCCACCCCGTCCATCCCCGCCAGCTGGAAGTCCACAAGCGCAATATCGATCGGCGTGTCGCGCAGGGTGCGCAGCGCCGTCTGGGCGTCGGCCGCCTCACGCAGCTCTCTCAGGCCTGCCCCCGCCAGAATAGTTCCAACAATCGAGCGCATATGCTGATTGTCCTCCACAAGGAGGATTCTCAAGGATTCAAGTCCTACAGACATGATTGAGCGCTCAGCCCTATTCTTATTCACCCACCTCGATGACTGTGCAGCGACAGGCTACTTTCCCCAATATGGGGAAACGTCAACCAAGATGATGTGGTGTTTGTCTACGCAAAAGACGGCATAACGATATTCGTCCAATCAATCTAGCCCACCCTCATTTCGAGGCAAGGGCAGACTGTCATCATTTCATCACGTCTTGCGCGCGTTGAACGCCAGATTGTCAGCGGCGCCATGCCTTGGCCTGCACAGGGGTCAGACAGGCTGCCGGTTCCGCCAGGCGCTCAGCGCCTCGGCCGGCCCGGCATAGGCCTCCTGGGCCTCCGCGTCCCAGTAGCGCAGCGCCTCCAGCGGCACTTTTCGCCCGGTGACGGCGCACAGGACAAAGCGGCCCGGCTTCAGGACGACATACTCCCCGTCGCCATAATGGACCTGCGCCAGGCCGTCGAGATTGCGGTCGATTGCGTTCATGACCCCAATGTAGCGCCAAGCGGGCTGCGATCCAAGCCTTGGCGACGACAGTGGCTGGGGTGACCCGCGCGCGCCGCATTGCCTCGCGCCCCCCTTTAGGGCTATCACCCCATCCAACCTTCCCCCTTCCATGAAATGGTTCGAGACCGCGATGGCCTCTCCTCAGTATATTTTCCAGATGCAGGGCCTGACCAAGGCCTTCCCCGGCGGCAAGAAGGTGTTCGAGAACATCTGGCTGTCCTTCTATTCCGACGCGAAGATCGGCGTGGTCGGCGTCAATGGTTCGGGCAAGTCCACGCTGCTGAAGATCATGGCCGGGCTGGACAACGAGTTCAGCGGCGAGGCCAAGGCCGCCGACGGGGTCAAGCGCGGCTATCTGCCTCAGGAGCCCCATCTGGACACATCGCTCGACGTCTGGGGCAACGTCATCAGCGAGTGCGAAGAGAAGAAGGTCTTTGATCGTTATAACGAGATCGCCGCCGAACTGGGCGAGAACTACACAGATGAGCTCATGGAGGAGATGAACAAGCTCCAGGAGATCATCGACGCCAAGGATCTGTGGGACATCGACTCCAAGATCGAAATGGCCATCGACGCCCTGCGCTGTCCGCCCAATGACGCCGACATCACCAAGCTGTCGGGCGGCGAGAAACGCCGGATCGCGCTGGCCCGATTGCTGCTGTCCAAGCCGGACATGCTGCTGCTCGACGAACCGACCAACCATCTGGACGCCGAAAGCGTGGCCTGGCTGCAGCACCATCTGGAGCAGTTTCCCGGCTGCGTCATCCTTGTCACCCACGACCGCTACTTCCTCGATCAGGTGACCAAGTGGACGCTGGAACTGGATCGCGGCAAGGGCATTCCTTACGAAGGCAACTATTCCGGCTGGCTGGAACAAAAGACCAAGCGCATCATTCAGGAACAGAGCGAGAGCGAGGCCCGCCAGCGCGCCATGAGCCGCGAACTGGAATGGGTGCGCTCCAGCCCCAAGGCGCGTCAGGCCAAGTCCAAGGCGCGTCTGGCCTCCTATGAGGAAATGGTGGCCGCTCAGGAAAACTCCCGCCTGGCCCAGACCTTTGCCCAGATCCAGATTCCGCCCGGCCCGCGCCTGGGCAATCTGGTGCTGGAGACGCAAGGGCTGGAAAAGGAATATGGCGACAAGGTCCTGTTCAAGGACCTCTCCTTCCGTCTTCCGCCCAATGGCATTGTCGGCGTCATCGGCCCGAACGGCGCAGGCAAATCAACCCTGTTCAAGTTGATCACGGGTCAGGAAAAGCCCGACGCCGGCACGATCAAGGTCGGCGAAACCGTGAAGCTCGCCTATGTCGACCAGAGCCGCGACGCGCTGGACGCCAGCAAGACGGTCTGGCAGGAAATCTCGTCCGGGCTTGACATGATGAAGGTCGGCAGCCGCGAAATCTCCAGCCGGGCCTATGTCGGCGCCTTCAACTTCAAGGGCGGCGACCAGCAGAAAAAGGTCGGGATCCTATCGGGCGGAGAGCGCAACCGCGTCCACCTGGCCAAGACGCTGGCCTCTGGCGGCAATCTGATCCTGCTCGACGAACCGACCAACGATCTGGACATCGAAACCTTGCAGGCGCTGGAAGAGGCCCTGGAGGAGTTCGCGGGCTGCGCCGTGGTCATCAGCCACGACCGCTGGTTCCTGGACCGTCTCGCCACCCACATCCTGGCCTTTGAAGGCGACAGCCATGTGGAATGGTTCGAAGGCAATTTCGAAGCCTATGAGGAAGACAAGAAGCGCCGTCTGGGCGCCGACAGCCTGATCCCCAAGCGCATCAAGTTCCAGAAGTTCGCCCGCTGATTCATCTGAACCGGGCAGGGCGGGCTCAGCCCTAGCTGGACGAGCCCCCCTGCGTGATCGCCCCGTCCGGGTGAGAGCCGCGCCTGTACCACCCGCCCAGCACACAGACCGGCTTGTCGTCGATATAGGTCACGGTGGCGGGCGAGGTTCCGGTCAGGAAATAATAGTCCCCCGAAGGCGTCTGCACGTGCAGCTTGGCGGGATGGGTGAACTGGCACGACGCATTGGTCTGCAGGAAGATGCTGCGATCGCGCAGCACAGCGTTGCAATAGCTGTCGCCTGACGAGCGCTGAAAATACAGGTCGTCATAATAGAGCTTCAGCTTGACGGCGTATTCATCCACCGCCAGCGGGTTGGGGGTCTTGTCGAAGACGTCTTTCGACACCGAAGAACACGGCGCGCCCTTGATCTCCCACTTGGCCTCGTCGGCCAACAGCGAGCGGTAGTGCTGGCTCCAGTCGAAATAAAAGATCGCACCCGCCGCCAAAAGGCCAAACAGGACCCCGCCGATCTGGATCCGCATCGAAACACCGCGACGCCCTACAGCC
>CAIOJR010000164.1 GCA_903858685.1 uncultured Caulobacterales bacterium
CCCAACCAGCGGACACCATCAGGGCCAGCGGTCATCAAGCGCCGCGCCAACAGGCCGGACAGATGACCGCACCCCGACAGATCGCAAAATCAGAGCATTTTACCTCTTGCAGCGCAGGGGCCATCCACAGATGACAGCACCCATTTATGAGTTTGTGACCTAGAGCGGGCTGACAAGGTGCCCGCCGTCGACCTCGATCACGCTTCCGGTCATGTAGCTGGACGCGTCGGACGCCAGCAGCAACAACGGACCGTCCAGTTCATGGAACTCCCCGAAACGCCGCTGCGGGACGCGCTTTTTCATGGCTTGCCCAAATTCCGAAGCCAGGAACTCGCGGTTGAGGTCCGTCTCGAAATAGCCCGGGGCGAGGGCGTTCACACGGATGCCGTGGCGGGCCCATTCCATGGCCAGGGATCGGGTCATCTGAACCACCGCAGCCTTGGAGGTCGAATAGGCCGCCGCCGCGGCCCCCGGGCGGAAACCGGTGATCGAGGCGATGTTGATGATCGAGCCGCCGGTCCCCGTCTCGATCATCTTCTGCGCCGAATGGCGGGCGACAAACCACGATGCGTTGAGGTTCACGTCGAAGGTCCAGCGCCACTCGTCCTCCTCGCAGTCGATGGCCCGGCTCTCGCCCGCCACGCCGGCATTGTTCACGACGATGTCAATCCGCGGCAGAGCCAACAACACAGTCTTCACGTCCTCGGCCCGGGAGACATCGAGCGCGGTCGCCTCCGCTGAGCCGCCGGACCCGCGGATCTCTTCCACCAGGCTGTCCAGCAGTTCCTGTCGCCGCGCGAGCAGCACAACTTTCGCCCCGGCTGCAGCCAAGGTCTTGCCGAAATGCCGGCCAAAGCCGCTTGATGCGCCAGTGATGATTGCCGTCCGGCCTGTCAAATCCGCATGCATATGGACTGTCCTAAACTCGAAATGACTGTCTGCCGCAATCGACGCCCTACCCTGGTGGATTTCGCGGGATCCGGATGGCGTTGTCAGCGATGAGAGTGGACGACCAGGCGCTGTCGCACCAGACATGGACCCTCGGCATCATGATCGACGGGTCGTCGAGGGTCCCGGCCTTGATGTGCGTGAGCGCAGGATTCGCCGGCAGGATGCTGAACAGGGGCGATCCGCAGGTCCCGCAGAAATGACGATGGACCGGCGCGCCGCTGTCCCCGTGGTCAAGGAACAGCTTGGGCTCACCAGTGACAGTCAATTGACTGGAATCGACCGAGATCAGGACCGAGAAGGCAGAGCCGCCCTGCTTCTGGCAGTTGCGACAATGGCAGATCGCCTGCCCCATCGGCTTACCATCTGCCTGATAGCGGACTGCGCCACACAGACACCCCCCCTTCAACATGCTTCGCTCCCCGCCAGCCTCGATACTAATGTTGTTAGATAACAGTAAACGACCCCTCGGCCGGTGACAAGCCAGGAGACGGCGGGGCGCCGACGTCAAATTGTCGATGGTGGCGTCTTCACCGTTGACGCGCAAAGCTAGGCTGGGAGGGCTAAAGAACGACGCTCCGCTGCATTGGCTGAGTGGCGGAATGTCATGGGATAGCGCCAGGCTGGGTTTGGGCCAACACCGTCAGTACAGAGACATGTTAGCGTTGGGCTGATGGGGTGGATGGCCCCTGTGTCCGGCGTCGAA
>CAIOJR010000165.1 GCA_903858685.1 uncultured Caulobacterales bacterium
GGAACGCT
The DNA here is from genome assembly GCA_903858685.1 of uncultured Caulobacterales bacterium. Lineage (GTDB taxonomy): Bacteria > Pseudomonadota > Alphaproteobacteria > Caulobacterales > Caulobacteraceae > CAIMFV01. Next base: position 9 of record CAIOJR010000165.1, read on the forward strand.
CTGGCCATAGATCATCGCCGCCGCGCTCGCCCTGTAGGTCAGGGTCAGGACGGCGGGCGTGACCGTCACCGCACCCGGCGCGTAGGCAAAGCCGTAGCCCCCTGTCGAGGCCAGGGTTCCCTGACTGACGGAGAGCGCATAGGGCAAGCCTGCGACACCTGCATTTGACGGCGCCGCCGCCGAACTCAGCGCTGGCGACCCGCTGAAGGCGGTCAGGGCAGTATCGCCAAGAAAGGCTGCACTGACCGTCTGCTGATAACCACTGATGGAATAGTCCCCCGTCAGGTCGAGCGTGGCGCCATAGACCTTGGACACTGAGGCGCCGGTGACGGTCAAAATCGGTTGCACGGAAAAGGCGTAGCGGTTTCCCGACCCGCTCACCGCCGCGCCATTGGCAATATTCCAGATGGCGGTATTGGCGCTGTCCAGGCTGCCGAATATGTCGGTCGTCGGAGCGGCGGAATAGATGAGCCATGTTCCGTTAGGCGTCGCGAGCGCCGCCGATCCGGCATTGTTGATGAAGTCGCCGTCAGCAGCCAAGGTGACGGCGGTTCCGGAAGCGGAAGAGGCCAGGGATGCGCCATTGGCCAGGGCGATCGCCGCGCCCGAGCCTGGTGTGGTGGTGAGGTTGATCGCACCGCTCGCGGTCGGCGTCGCAGAGGTCTGCACGATCAGGGACTGGGCGTTATTGAACGTCACCGCGCCCAGGGTCGGACCGATCAGTTGCAATGCGCCGACCGCGTTAGGTCCAGTGAGGGAAATGACGCCCCCGCCGCCGATGGAGAAGGTTGTGGCTGTAATGCCGCCGCCGCCCGTCAAGATCGCCCCGAGGTCCGCCTGGGCTGTCGCGGAGCCGGCGCCGAGGTTCCAGGAACCTGACAGGTTCAGCGCACCGTCTGCGACCTCGAGATTCCCCTGAAAACTACTCTGGCCGGACAGGCTGATGGCGCCCGCATCCGTTTTGGTGAGCGCATAGCCCGAACCGGCGCCGGATATGGATCCAGACACCGTACCCGTGGCGCCCGCCGCGGCGCGCAATATCCCCCCGGACGCACCGAGTGCAATGTTCGGGGCAAAGCTGCCTGTGGTGGCAAAGTACAGGCCCGAGCGGTTGAGGTTGAGGGTGTTCGATGCATTGCCCAAGGAACTGGCGGCGGATAGCAGCCCGCTGACCAAGCTCACGTTTCCGGTAAAGGTGTTGGCGCCCGTCAAGGCAAAATCGCCCGTGTCGGCGCCGCCCGTCGCGGTCAGGTTCCCATAGGCCGAGATGGACAGATCGCCCGAGCCCGACACTCTGCCGCTGAAAATAGTCTGGCCGCTGACATTGGCGCTGATGGCGGCGTTGGAGCCTGTCAGAAGGATGGGGTTGGCAAGGGTCATGGCCGATCCGACCTGCAAGGTCGCCGTCGACGCCCCCATGGACAGGGCGCCACTTCCCAAGGCTGCGCTATTGCTCAGCGCCAGGGTTCCCGCGCTGAGCGTCGTTCCGCCGGAATAGGTGTTGTTTCCAGAGAGCGTCGTGACGCCGGACCCTGAAAATGTGATCCCGTTCACCCCGTAAATCGTATTGTACAGGTTGAGCAGACCCGCATTGGCGATGGTCTCGCCGGTGTTTGAGACCTGGGTTTGCACATTGACTGCGCCCCCGGTCACGGTCCAGGTGGAGGCGTTCCACAGGAGCGGTTTTGATCCGTTCAAGGTGGCCGAAGCCCCGGAGCCCAGGGTCCAAATGGTTCCGCCCGTCGGCATCAGATAGGTCACGGTCCCGCCGCCGCCATTGAGATTGACCGTCAAATTCGCATTGGGAAGCAGCGTGATGTCGGGCGTCGCATTGCCGGAAAAGGCATAGGCGCCGGAATTGGATGCGACATTCATCGTCACCGCGCCGCCGAGGGTCAGGCCTCCCCCCCAATTGGCGCCGACATCACCTGTGGTCGGGGTGACATTGATGGTCAGGGCGCCACTGGACGCATTGAAGGTCGCAGCGCCCAGCCCGTAAAGCGGAACATTTGCGCCAGCCGTTCCTGTGCCCGTAGCGTTGAGGGTCACAAGGCCCGTCGTGGTCAGCACCGTCCCGGCAGCCAGATCATAGCCTATGCTGGAGCCGTTCAGCGTGGAGGCGTTGAGCGTCAGGCCTGCGCCGCCATTGATGGCGACATTGCCGCCCAGGGTGACGACATTGCCGTTGACCGCGGGAATGGTGAGCGATCCGGCGCCCGAGAGCGTGCTGCCCGAGTTCAGGCTGAGCTTTCCGCCGGCCCCAAAAAGAACGTCAACCCCTGCAATGTTCAGGGTGGCGCCGGAATGGACACTGACCGCAGAGGCCCCTCCGATCGCGCCGGCGGCGGCAAGCAACAGGGTTCCGAGATTGACGGCGGTGGGGCCGGTATAGCTGTTGGCGCCGCTCAGGGTCAGGGTCGATGTGCTGCTGGTGTCCTTGGTGACGCCGCCCCCACCGGATATCTGACCTGACAGGATTTGGGAGACGCTCGACGCATAGTCGAAGGTCGCGCCGGAACCGATGGTGATCGCTCCGGCATAGACGCCCGAGCCCAGGGTCCCGGATCCGCCAATGTCCAGGCCTCCGGCTGACAGGTTGATGGGTCCGGCAAAGCTGTCGCTCCCGGTCAGGGTCAGGACGCCGCTGCCCGAGTGGGTCAAGCCGCCCGCCCCCGAAATCACGCCGCTGAGGGTCAACTGGTCGGAATTGGCCAGGGTGGTGGTGGCGGACGCGGTGACAGGGTTTTGCACGCTGACGGTTCCCCCGCCGGTCAGGGTCCAGGTTCCTGCGGACGTCCAGTTCAGGGGCTTGGAGCCCGTAATCGTGGCCATGGCCCCCGATGGCACGGTCCAGGTCGTCCCGGTCGTGTCGATCGCGTAGGTGGCGGAGCCCCCGGTAATGTTGATGGCCAGATTGGCGCCGGACAGGAGCGTGATCCCGGGCGTGGTGTTGGCGGAAAAAGCGTAGGCGCCGAAATTGCCCGCGACATTCAAGGTGACGGCGCCGCCAAAGGTCGGGGTCCCCGTCCATCGCGCGCCGACGGCGGCGCCGGTCGTCGGCGTCACATTGATGGTCAGGGCGCCTGTCTGGGCGTTGATTTCCGCCGCCCCCAGCGCCTGCATGGCGTCATTATTGGTCGCCACGCCGGTTCCAGTGGCGTTGATCGTCACCTGGCCGTTTGTTGTCAGATTGGCGGAGGATATCAGGTTGAGCGCCTGCGCGCTCGCGCCGTTGCCGAGGTCGCTTGTATTGATGGTGAGCCCGGAACCGCCGTTGATCGTGACATTGCCGACAATATCGAGAGCTATGACGCCGACGGGGGGAATGGTTAACGACCCCGTCCCGGACAGCGTGCTGCCCGAATAGAGCGCGACCGAGGAAAATGTGCCGAGCGTGACATTCACCCCAGCAATATTCAGCGTCGCGCCATTGTTGACGGCTATGGTCGAGGCGCCGCCGATCGCACCGGTGCTGGCGAGCGACAGCACGCCGCCATTGATGGTCGTCAAGCCGCCATAGGTGTTTGCGCCGCTGAGGGTAAGCGTTCCGGCCCCGTTCTTGACAAGGCTTCCTGCGCCGGTGATCAAACCGGTCAAGGCGCCGGAACCCCCTGCAGCGACGCTGACGATCAAATTGCCGCCATTGGCGATGGCGCCCGAACCGGAAACGCCGCCGGTCCCGGCTGCGACGAGGGTCAGTCCGCTGGAGGCGCCGGAATTGGCGACCCCCGCATTCAAGATGACGCCGCCGGCGGCGCTCAGCGTCAAGGTGGTGTTTGCATTCCAACTGATCGGATTGGAAACAGTGATGTTTCCGGTCTCCGCGCCGGAAGCGCCGGTCGATACGGTGACATTGGCGCCCGCAAGCGCGGTTTGCAGGGTGCTTGTGTTGATATTGGCGCCTGAAGCCGTCGCGGCGAAGGACGAGGCGCCAAAATCTGCATTGGTTGAAATTGTGACATTGTAGGGATCAAGCAGCAGATCGCCGGTTTTCCCGGTCTGCGCCAACAGATTTGCAAAACCCTGATAGCGAAGGCTGGCGCCGGACACCTCCGCTTGGCCGCCATCGCCCCGCGGACCCAGGGCCTGAGCGGAAAGGCTCCCCGAAAAGTCAGTCCGCCGGTTGGACCAGACCGTTATCTGGCCGCCATTACCGACGACGGTCGCGTCAGCCGTCAGCCGGGATGCAGCGTCAATGGTGACGAGGTCCGCGGTCGTCACGCCGGTCAGGTCAGAGCCATGCGGCCCGCCGCCAATCGAGACGGTCCCGCCGCCAGTGGCCCCGGAGGCGTCAATCCGAGCTCCGTCCAGGTGGACGGCCTCGCCGCCGATGTCGATCATCCCCCCTTCGCTGGCCGTTGAACTCGCCAACAGGCGTCCGGAAACGGAGACCTGTCCGCCGCCGCCATCCAGGATGATCGCGCCGCCCTGCGCATGGGCCGAACTTGCCGAGACCTCGCCGGTAATGTTGACAACATTGCGGATCGCGCTTTTCAGCGCCGCAGCCGACATCTGGATCCTGCCGCCCTCAGCCGTCAGGACGCCGGCATTGGCGATCAGCGCGGATGAGCCGCCAGCCGACGCGCTGGGGACCGCCACCTGCATGAAACCGTCGCCATTGACGTCCAGGGCGATGAGTTCGCCAGACCCCAATCCCAATCGCCCGAAAGGTACGGAGATTGAACCGGTATTGGTCACCGCGCCGCCCAGCAGCGCTATGTAGGCGCCCTGGCCGGCGGTGATCTGTCCGTCGTTTTCCACAGCTTTCGACGCGCCGTTTCCGACAAAATTCAGGCGTCCCGCCAGGAAGTCTGAATCGGTGATGGCCAGCGTGCTGGCGACAAAGCCACCGGTCGCAGCCACCCTGCCTGAAGCGGTGATGGCGATGCCGTTCGGGTTGACGAGGTAGACAGCCCCGTCTGACGTGATCCTGCCGGCGATACTGGACGGCGCGGCGCCCGTGACGCGATTTAGCGTCGATGACTGGGCGTTCGGGACGGTGAAATTGACGCGCGCCCCCGCGGCAACCGAAAAGCTCGACCAGTCTATAATCGCATTTTGCGTGGCTTGGGTGACCTCAAGGGCGGCGCCCCGGGTGGAGATGATCGCTCCGCCCTGGACGACCTTGGCGCCCGTGGGCAGGTTGGCGGCCCATGCTGGCCAGCCAAGGCCGATCAATAGGCAGCTGCTCATCCATGGCAGGCGTCGTCGGGAACGTCCCCTGCCTTCGTCGCGCGCACCAGGATGAGCAGGTGACATCATTCGCCCCTGCTCAAAATTGTCGTTTGAGGGTGAGGTTGATCCGGCTGGCGCGATCAAGCGGTAGATAGTTCGAGGCGCCATGGGCCAGCTCGATATCGAGGCTGAGGCCCGACAGCGGCGACGAGCGCAGGCCCGCTCCAAAACTTTGGACACAGATGTGGCCCGGCTCCAGTGAGGTCGGATCATCCAGCCAGCCCGATCCGCTGGCGGCGAAGACATAGGGCGCGACCTTCACCGGGGTCGATTGTTCGCCGAACCTCGCCTCAAAACGCCCGCCCAGTTCAGCGCGCGCGACATAACCTTCGTCGACAGCCGTTTGACCGCCGACATAGGCCGAAAGCCCGTCCGCCCCCTCCAGGGCAATCTGTTCCGCGCGAAAAACCGGCCGACCGAAGGTGGTTTGAGACCTAAGGCTTAGGGTTGCGCTTGCCCCGTCTGCGTCCACCCAGATCCACCTGGCTGACCCGCTGAGCTTGGTGAAACGAGGCCCCGCGCCCTGCCGCGACAGGGGGATATCGGCGTTTCGCGCCTGCACCCCGGTGATCGCACCCAGCTTGCCCAGACCCTGGCTGAGTTGCCCGGAAAAGCCGAAGCTCGCCCCGGTCTTGATCACGTGATCGTAGGACACACCCAGGCGCGCGGCCATATAGCGATCATGGCTGAGCATCTCATGGAAGAGGCGGGCCTGATTGGCCTCGTCAATGCTTTCCGCGACCAGGGCGGCGTTGGACTGCGTGGATCGGGTTCTGAGGAGCACATAGCTGCCGCGCACAGAATACCGATGCAGTGTGCCCAGGGCCGCGGGCGCGCCCTCCGCCTGGACCGGGGACGTCCGGGTGGAGACCGCTTCCGCATTGAACAGAAACCGCCCATCAGGAGACATCGCCAGGACGCCGCCGCCATAGGCGCCCTCCCTTTCATTGTCGCTTCTTGAGGTGAAACCGTAGATCTGTTCGCCCGCCCCCAGCAGGGAATTGAACGCGGCCTGTGCGTTCAGTGACCAACGGGCAAGACTCGGGTCGAGCTCATTGTCCGCGCCGACGACGCCCGAGACCGGAAACTGGTCGCCTTCGAGCACGATGCGCACGCCGCCGGATGTGTCGCCTTTGCGCAAGGTCGAGCGGAGCACCAAGCCGGGCGCATCGGCGGCCAGCACCAGGGCCTGCTCAAGTGTCGAGGCCTTGAGATGCGCTTGTCCGACGAGGGCCGCCAGGCGGGAGGCCACGACGCCTCGCACCCGCTTGGGGAGTCCATCGACATCGACGGCTTCGATGGCGCCGTCGACCACCACAATCCGCAGCGCTTGCCCGTCCCGTAGTTCCTGAGGCGGCACCGCGGCCCGCGCCAGCACATACCCTGCGCGGACGTGCAGCCGTTCGATTTGCGACGCCAGTTCATAGATTTTCGCCAATGACACATGCTTGCCGGACAAACCGGCCGCCAAGGCCTGAGCCTCTGTCGCAACCTCCGGGAAAGCGCCCTCTATCTTCACCGCGCCCAGGGTGACGCTGAGGCCCTCGCTTCCGTCAGGAGGGGCCAGTCCGTCCAGTCCCGAAACGTCAGGCCCGGTTGCGGCCTTGTGCGGTTCCGGCAAAAGGGTGGGCGGCGTCACCGTCACGGGGGAAACGCCCGCAAAACTCAGCGCAGGCAAAAGCAGCGCCCCGGTCATGACGGACCAGACAGCGCGCTTGAAGTTCATGATCACGCTGAGCCGCAAGATGAGATTTTCACCATCAACTAACGAATTTTGGATTTTACCTACAAAATCATGCAATCATTTATCTTATCCCGCATTCCCCAGATGACTTCGGGACTTTGGCGGCCCAAGATGTTAAAATACAAGCCGATTCAACAGGTTGAAGGCGGCTTGCGGGGCGGGGGATGGCTGGAGCGGCGGGTGAGGCCGATCGGGGCGAC
>CAIOJR010000166.1 GCA_903858685.1 uncultured Caulobacterales bacterium
GGCGGGAGTGACCCGCTGATTCAGGCGCATTTGACCCAACTTGAGACGCACAAGGTTCCAGAGCCTTTGCGATGCAAAAGCCCTGCCGATCTGCGTCTGAAGGATGTCGCCAGATTGAGGATGATCCGCCTCTGGCCGGGCCGCCTCGCGTTCGGGCGCTACTCGCCCCGGCGAAGGATCGATGGTGCGGTCGAGAAGACTCGAACTTCCACGGGTTGCCCCACAGCGACCTCAACGCTGCGCGTCTACCAATTCCGCCACGACCGCTCGCATCGGAGCGCGTGGGTAGCAAAGCTCGCAGCGCTTGTGAAGAGCGCTTACGCTTTTATTCTCAGCGAATGCCGCCCGCCATGAAATCATAGACATCGGCAGGGCCTGTCACACAGATGGCGATCCGGTCCTCGTTGATCTGGATTTCACCGCGCGCCACCGGATGATTGTTGGCCAGGATCCAGACCTCTTCGTTTTCGCCGGCGTCCAGAGGGATCACAGCGCCCCGCCCCATGCGCAACAATTGCTGCATGGGCAGCACGCTACGCCCCAGAAGTACGGAAATCTCGACATTGACGGCGTTGACCTGGCTCACTGCGTATAACTTCCCTTGGACAAATCGCGGCAGGCAGGGTTTGAGTCGCGCCCTCTGCAGACTTACATTGGCGGGCACATGCTTGACCCATTGTTAACCCCCGAACAGGTTCCACCATTTCATCGCGTGGACCGCCGCCCTGTAGCGTGGGCGCGGTCGAGCGGCTATGTCGACTACCCACAGGCTGTTGCGGCGATGGAGGCGCGGGCGGCCGCGATCGCGAATGGAGACGCACAGGAACTGATCTGGCTGCTGGAGCACCCCCCCATCTACACTGCAGGCGTCTCCGCAAAGAGCGACGATCTGATCCAGCCGGACCGGTTCCCCGTCTATCCGTCAGGTCGCGGCGGACAGTTCACCTATCACGGCCCTGGGCAGCGCGTCGCCTATGTGATGCTGGACCTGCGAGAGCGCGGCCGCGACGTCCACGGCTTTGTTACGGCTCTGGAGCGTTGGATCATCGGCGCGCTGGACGTGTTCGCGATAAGGGGGGAGATCCGCAAGGACAGGGTCGGCGTGTGGGTGGAGCGCAAGGCGCCCGGCGCGCCCGCTCGCGAGGACAAGATCGCGGCCATAGGCGTCAAGCTCCGCCGATGGGTCTCCTTCCACGGCGTGAGCCTGAATGTGGAGCCGGACCTTGGCCATTTTACCGGCATTGTCCCCTGCGGCATAAGGCAGCACGGCGTGACAAGCCTGGTGGACCTTGGCCATACCGTCACCCTGGATGACGCAGACCAAGCCTTGAAAACCAGTTTTCAGACCGTGTTCGGTCCGGTCGCCGACTCAGCGCCCCCGATTTCCTAAGCCGTTGCTGTGGCCTTCTGCGGATTGGCGCCGAAACGATTGGCCCCCTCCTCACCCGGCATCAGGCCAAGCTCCACCACCGACCAGACAATCACCAGCAGAAACAGCGAACGCAGGCCCGAGGGTTGCGGCCAGACCATGCCAAAGGCCAAGAGGACCAGCGCGGCCCACCAGCCCGACCGCCCACGATCATGCAGCCGCTTCGACAGGACGCAGGCCGAGCTGAACAGAAGGCCCGCATAGAAGAACAGCGCCGTGAGATTTTGCACGATCTGGGGCGCGGCGTTCTCGAACAACAACAGCGCGCCGATGATCACCGCCATGGCCACCAGAAAGGGCAGCCGGGGCATGCGCCCGCTGGATGAGAAAAAGAGTAGCCCCCAGTCAAACGGTCCGCCGTTCATAAATCCTGCGCCTCATGATTCCCGACGCCGACGCGCAGGGGTGCAAACGAGAGTTTGTCCGGGAAGACGGAAATCCGGCTTTCCCCATACAACCGACGGCCATCCCGCCAGAGAGACTCTGGCCGGTTCCATTCGAACCTGACAGATTCTAGGCCCTGACGCGCCGAAGGAAAAGCGGTGTGTGGAAAATCAGGCGAACTCGACCAGAACCTCGTCCGCAGCGACGCTGTCTCCCGCCTTGGCGCCGACCAGCTTCACCAGCCCGTCGCGCTCGGCCTTGATGATGTTCTGCATCTTCATCGCTTCGATGATCGCCACCGTCTCGCCCTCCTTCACCTCCTGGCCGACCACGACGTCCAGCGTCACCACCAGACCCGGCATCGGCGACACGATCAGCTTGGAGGTGTCCGCCGCCTGTTTGGCCGGCAACTTGGCGTGAAGGTCCGCAGACAAGGGCGTGAGGACGAGGATGCGGGCCTTTGCGGCCCGGTGACGGATCACCAGCCCTTCGGTCGCCTGGGTCACGTGCGCCGAGAACGGAACCCCGTCCAGCACGGCCTTGAACAGCGGCAGCCCCGGTCGCCAGTTCACTTCGGTCAGCGCCAGGGTGCGGCCATCCTCCGTAATATAGATGTCCATAGCCGCCGGCGCCGGCGTCAGGGTCACATGACGGTGAACATCGCCGATGATGACGACCCAGTCCGTGCGCGTCTGCGACCCGCCGCCCGCGCGGCTGGCCCGATCTGCGATCAGGCGCTGCACATAGCCGCCCACGGCGGTGAATATGTCGAGTTGAGAGGCGGTGGGCGCCGCGCCCGTGAACCCATCCGGGAACTCTTCGGCGATATAGCCCGTCGTGATCTTGCCCGACTGAAAGCGCGCCTGATCCATCACCGCGGACAGGAACGGAATATTGTGGCCCAGCCCCTCGATGTGGAAATCTTCCAGCGCCCGCGCCATGCCCGTGATCGCCTCGGCCCGCGTCGCGCCCCAGGTGCAGAGCTTGGAGATCATCGGATCGTAATACATCGAGATCTCGTCGCCTTCGCGCACGCCCGCATCGTTGCGCACCGTATAGGCGCCCAGATCGCCCTCTTCCGGCGGCTGATACCGCACGAGCCGACCGATGGAGGGCAAGAACTTGCGGTAGGGATCCTCGGCATAGATGCGGCTTTCAATGGCCCAGCCGTGAATCCCGACATCTTCCTGCGTCAAACCCAGCGTCTCGCCATAGGCCGAGCGCAGCATCTGCTCCACAAGGTCGACGCCGGTGATGAGCTCCGTCACCGGGTGCTCTACCTGCAAGCGGGTGTTCATTTCCAGGAAGAAGAAGTTGCGGTCCTTGTCGACGATGAACTCGACTGTGCCCGCACTGTCATATTGCACCGCCTTTGACAGGGCCACGGCCTGCTCGCCCATCGCCTTGCGGGTCGCCGCGTCCAGAAAGGGCGACGGCGCCTCTTCGATCACCTTCTGGTTTCGCCGCTGGATCGAGCATTCCCGTTCGTTCAGATAGATCACATGGCCATGCTTGTCGCCGAGCACCTGTATTTCGATGTGGCGCGGTTCTGTGACGAACTTTTCGATGAACACCCGGTCATCGCCAAAGCTGTTGCGCGCCTCGGACTGAGCGGCGGGAAAGCCTTCCTCGACATCCTTGCGGTTCCAGGCGATGCGCATGCCCTTGCCGCCGCCGCCGGCTGAGGCCTTCATCATGACGGGATAGCCGATCTCTTCAGCGATCTTGATCGCGTGGGGGACCCCGTCGATCACGCCGATATAGCCCGGCACGGTGGAGACATTGGCCGCACTGGCGAACTTCTTCGACTCGATCTTGTCGCCCATGGCGTCGATGGCGTGCGGATTGGGACCGATGAAGACAATGCCGTTGTCTGCGCATAGACGCGCGAAGGACGCCTTTTCCGACAGGAAGCCAAAGCCCGGATGGATCGCCTCTGCGCCCGTCGCCTTTGCAGCGGCGATAATTCTGTCCGCGAGCAGATAGCTCTCATTGGCCGGGGGGGGGCCGATCAACACGCTTTCATCGGCCATTTCCACGGCCAGACTGTCTGCATCGGCCTCGGAATAGACCACAACCGTCTTCACGCCCAGCCGACGCGCGGTCTTGATGATGCGGACAGCGATTTCGCCCCGGTTGGCGATGAGAATCTTTGAAAACATGGGCGCGTCTTCCCCCTTAAACCTCTTCAGCAGGCTGGCGCGCACTGAAGCCGGATTGCGAGTTAGACGCGCCAATCGCGCTTGGCAATCATGACGTTACGGCTTGCCTGCCAAAGTCGCGCAATCCGCCGCCCGGGATTTGCACACCGTCGCTAAAGGTCGGCGTTCACATCCACCCAGGATGCGCCGGTCTGGGTGATGAAGCAGGGCCGTCCGGCAACGGTCAGCAAAGCCGCCGTCGCATCGACCTGAGCGGATGTCGGCGAGTGGTATGAGGCGCCAAGGGCGGTCAAACTCGCCGTTGTCACCCCGTCCGTGACGGTGAACGCGCCGCTCATTGTCACGGTCGGCGTCGTGCGCATCGTCACCGGATGGGGGCCGCCCAACCTGTAAACCGTCCCTGCCCCGGCTGTGACCCCTGTCCAGTTCGGCGGCGTTGCGCGATAATAGTAACGCTGGCACATCGAAAGCTCCAGCGAGGCGGGCCGCACCTCGAAAGGCGTGGCGACGAGCCCCGGCTCCAGCTGGATCGCGGCAAGACCGCGTGTCGCGCTCGCGATCGCTCCGAACTGGAACTCGATACCTATGCCCCCCGTTGCAGACGCCGTCAGGGTCGGCGTCACCGTGAAGCGGTTCCACCCTGCGGTCAGCGCCGCAAGGGTGAAAGTGTGGGTCTGGGTGCGGGTCGCGACCTGGTCCGGCGTGGCGAACGCATAAAGGTTCAAGGTGACGGACGCCGCAGCCGATGCATAGATATAGCCGGACAGCGTGACCGGCAGGCCCGCCAGGTCGGCGATCATCGCGCTTTCCACCGAATGGGTGATCGTCATCCCCTGGTTCGCCGGTCCGCCCGTCATCTGGAGGCTGTTGGGCGCGCCGCTCGGCAGGCCCGACGTCGCCGGCTTGACCGTGCAGACCCCGCCGGAGGTCAGAGCGGCCCACCGATCCGCCGTGAATTGGCTTGTTGCGCCAGACACGGAGAAGCTGGATCCCCTTTGCCAGATGCGAAACCCGCCATTCACAATCCGATTGCGAAATCCCGTCGCCGTGGTTGGCGCAACGGCGGCGCCCTGCGGAAAGCTGACCTGACCCGTAGTGCGGTCAATGATCACGGCCTGGGTCCAGTTCGCGCCGTCCGGCGACACATTGATGTGAAACTGGTCGTCCGCCGTCAGCCCCATCTCTGCCCGACCGCTGAAATTGTCCTGGAACAGGATGGAAGCCGTATTGGCGCTGGCCGCCTTGCTGACATAGACGCGCATGTCGCCCGTGCCGCCCGGCGTGGAGACCGGTGTCGCTGCAAGCAGGGCCGAATTGGCGCCGACGTTCAGAAGATTGGTCGCGCCTTGCGGGAAACTGACCTGCCCGGACGTACGGTCTATGATCAGAGCCTGTTTCCAGTTGGCGCCGTCCGCAGAGACATTGATGTGGAACTGATCATCCACCGTCAGGCCCACCTCCGCCCGAGCGCTGAAATTGTCCTGAAACAGCACCGAGGCCGTATTGGCGGCGCTGGCCTTGCTCACATAGATGCGGACATCGCCTGTTCCGCCATATTGCGGCGTCGTCGCCGAAAACAGCGATCCATTGGCGTTGACCGTCAAGGGATTTGACGCACTCGCCGTGGCCCCGACGCCCAGCAGCGGAATGTTCTGATAGCTGACCGGCGGGGCGATACTGGTCCACCCCGTGGCGGAATTGACCACCACAATCGCTTCATCAACCAGATAGACCATCATTCCCAGGGGCGCAGGCAGCACGCTCCAGCCGCCCGCCTCGTAACGCATCAGGGTTCCAGCGGCGCGTCCCGCCCAGTCCGCGCCCGTCGCACCTGCGGGAAGCATCCAGATCTGGCCGTCGCCCGGCACGGCAGGTTCGGCCGCGACCTTGCGGCTCTGGACCGTGGTCTGGACCAGACCATCCAGCACGGCCATGGCCTGATTGAGCGTGACATATTTCTGCGCCTGGCTGGCCGCCAGATAGGGCAAGGACAGGCGGGGCGTGGCGGTGTTGGACATGGGGCGCGGGCCTCTGCAGCGGATGAACTCGTCCGCTCAAGAATGCGCGCGCCCTGCTGGCCGGGGATAAGTTTGCCTCGTCGCCTATTGCGCCGCCAGCGCGATGCGCGGCTTGCGGGTCAGCGCCACCTTGGCCGCCAGTTCCTCCTGCGCCTCTTCATATTCCTTGCGCAGTCGGGCGATCATCTCCGCCACCGGCGGCGCCGAGGTCACCGCGCCGATGCCCTGCCCGCAGCCCCAGATGTCGCGCCAGGCCTTGGCGTCCTGATTGCCGCCCGAACCGAAATTCATCTTCGACGGATCGCTTTCCGGCAGATGGTCAGGATCAAGCCCGGCCTTGACGATGGACGGCCGCAGATAGTTGCCATGCACGCCGGTGAAGAGGTTCGAATAGACGATGTCATCGGCGGAGCTTTCGACGATCATGTCCTTGTAACCCTGCGCTGCATTCGCCTCCTGGGTGGCGATGAAGGCGGAGCCGATATAGGCTAGATCAGCGCCCATGGCCTGGGCCGCCAGGATGGAGCGACCACAGGCGATCGAGCCGGACAAGGCGACCGGACCGTCAAACCACTGGCGGATTTCCTGGATGAGCGCAAAGGGCGACAGGGTGCCGGCGTGCCCGCCCGCGCCCGCGGCTACGGGGATAAGTCCATCGGCGCCCTTTTCCACCGCCTTGTGCGCGAAGCTGTTGGTGATCACGTCATGCAGCACCACGCCGCCATAGCTGTGGATGGCCTCATTGACCTCTACCCGCGCGCCGAGCGAGGTGATGATGACCGGCGCCTTGTGCTTGACGCAAAGCTCCAGATCCTGCTCCAGCCGGTTATTGGTCCGGTGCACGATCTGGTTGACGGCGAAGGGCGCCGACAGCTCGTCCGGATGATCACGATCCCAGGCAGCCAGCTCTTCAGTGATCTGGTGGAGCCACTCGTCCAGCAGAGAGATGGGGCGCGCGTTCAATGAGGGGAAGGAACCGCAGACGCCCGCCTTGCACTGGGCGATGACCAGATCCGGCGTGGAGATGATGAACAGCGGCGAGCCGATCACGGGCAGGCGAAGGCGATCACGAAGGACGGGCGGCAGAGCCATATTGTCTCCCTGGACACTTGGTTGGTTATGTTGACGCGGTTAAAGCCCGCCAAATCGAGCTTAACAATGCTCAGATATAGACTTTTGGGCAATGCTGACCAAGGGTCAGATGCTTGACGCCCGGCGCCAACCGGGGGCAAGTCCGGCGCAATTGGGTTCAATTCAGATCGAGAGGCCCTGGTGACACTGGCGGCGACCCCTCTGGCCGGAGATTTCCCGGCCCCGACGCGTGATGCATGGCTGGCGCTGGTGGAAACGGTGTTGAAGGGACAGCCCTTCGACAAGCGACTGGTGAAACTGTCCGCGGACGGCGTCGCCGTGCAGCCCCTCTACACGGCTGAAAACTCAAGCCCCCCGGCGGGCCCCCTGACAGCGCCGCGCGATCCCGAACGTCCCTGGGACCTGCGCAGCCAGATCGCTCATCCCGACCCCGCCACCGCCAACCAGCAGGGGCTGCACGAACTGGAAAACGGCGCGGCCTCTCTTCTGGTCCGCCTCGACCCGACCGGCCAGACTGGCGTGGCGGCGACGGACAGTCTGATCTGGCCAGGGTTCTGGACGGCGTCCTGCTCGACCTGGCGCCTGTTGCGCTTGACGCGGGTTATCTCGGTCCGCAAGCCGCAGACTGGCTGGGAGAGCTAGGCAAGATGGCGCCCCATGCGCCGCTCGCCTTCCACATGGACCCGCTGAGCGCACTGGCCCAGTCCGGCGCAAGTCCGGGTCCGGTGGAGAGCCATATCATTCTGGCGGCCCAGACCGGCGCGCGCTGGGCGGTCCCCTATGCTCGGGCCAGCCTGTTCCTGGCGTCCGGTCGCGTCGTGCACGAGGCCGGCGGATCAGAAGGTCAGGAGCTTGGCTTCGCTCTGGCCACCGCCTTGACCTACGCCAAGGCGCTGGTGCGCGCCGGCCTGCCTCTGGCCGACGCCTTTGGCCGGATCGTGCTGGGCCTGAGCACGGACGAGACCTATTTCTACAGTCTGGCCAAGGTCCGCGCCGCGCGAATCCTGTGGTCGCGGATGACGGGCGCCTGCGGCGTGACCGTCGAAGCCCGGATCGAGGCCCGCTCTTCGGCGCGAATGCTGTCGCAGCTTGATCCCTGGGTGAACCTGCTGCGCCTGACCGCCGCAGGCTTCGCGGCCGGCGTGGGCGGCGCCGATGTCGTCACCCTGGCGCCCTTCACCGAGCCTCTGGGCCGCTCCACCGTCTTCGCCCGCCGTCAGGCGCGCAACACCCAGCTTGTCCTGATGGAAGAGGCGCAGCTGGGTCGCGTGGCCGATCCCGCCGCAGGGGCCTGGTATCTGGAGACCCTGACCGACCAGATGGCCCGCTCCGCCTGGGCGGTCTTCCAGAAGATCGAAACTGCGGGCGGCCTGATCGCGGCCCTGTCGGCGGGCGGATTGCAGTCCGAGGTCCTGTCGGTCCGTCAAAAGCGCGCCGCCGACATCGCCACGCGAAAGGCCGGCCTGATCGGCGTGACGGAGTTCCCGATCCTGACCGACGCCAGGGTCGAACTGGACGAGGTTGATCCCTCCGCCTTCGCCAAACCCTCTCCCCGCGTCCAGATGCCGGGGCCGGACGGCCACTGTTCGCCCCTGCCCGCCTGGCGCGCCGCCGAAGCCTTCGAGGCCCTGCGCGCACGGGCCGTGGCTCTGGGCGGGCCACAAGCCATATTGGCCACGCTCGGGCCGGTGAAGGATCACGCCGCCCGCCTGGGCTTCTCCACCAACGCCCTGGCCGCCGCCGGGATCGCCGCGACGTCGCGCGCCGCGACCGACATCACCCTGGCGGAGCATCCTCTGGTGGTCATCTGCGGCGCGGACGAGGCCTATCTGACCGAGGGCGAATCCGCCGCTCGCGCGCTCAAGGCCGCTGGCGCGCGCCGGGTGGTCATAGCCGGCCGGCCATCCAATTCCGAAGCCCTGAGCGCCGCAGGCGTCGACAGCTTCATCTTTGCGGGCTGCGATCTGCAGGCTGCCCTGGCTTCTGCACTGGAGGTGTTCGCATGACCCAGACCTTCACCACCAAGACCTGGGCGCAGGTCAAGCCCTTCACCGGACGCGTCGCCAGTCAGGACGACGTGACGGCGGAACAGGCGGTCTACGCCCTGTCCGACACCTTCAACGGCCAGGCCATCGAGGGCGAGTTCCCCCAACCGGTCATCTGGTATGATGATGACGAGGAATATGGCGCGCTGGTCATCCAGGCCGAGGCGCACGACACCGAAGAGGGCGAGACCCTCGAAGTTCTGGGCCTGCTCCTGCCCAATGGCGACACGGTGGTCGCCTTTGCCGATGATGTGGACGAGGTGGACGCCACGGATCCCTTCTGGGTCGCGCTGGTCGAGGCCTATGACGACTATGACGACGAAGACGGAGACATGCAGTGAGCCAGGCGTTTCCAGACTTCGCCACACTCGCCTATGACGACACGCACGCGGCTCCCGCCGCACCGGCTGGCGACGGCCCGGTCTGGGAAACGCCTGAAGGGCTGGACGTCAAGCCGTCCTACGGCGCCGATGATGTGGCCGGGCTCGACTTTCTGAACGCCTATCCCGGCATTGCGCCCTATGTGCGCGGTCCCTATCCGACCATGTACGCCACCAATCCGTGGACCATCCGCCAATATGCCGGCTTCTCCACGGCCGAGGAGTCCAACGCCTTTTATCGTCGCAATCTGGCGGCGGGGCAGAAGGGCCTGTCGGTCGCCTTCGATCTGGCCACCCATCGGGGCTATGACAGCGACCACCCCAGGGTGAAGGGCGATGTGGGCATGGCGGGCGTGGCCATCGACTCCATCTTCGACATGCGCACCCTGTTTTCCGGCATTCCGCTGGACCAGATGAGCGTGTCCATGACCATGAACGGCGCGGTTCTGCCGATCCTGGCGCTCTATATCGTGGCGGCTGAGGAACAGGGCGTAAAGCCCGCCCAGCTCTCCGGCACCATCCAGAACGATATTCTCAAAGAGTTCATGGTGCGCAACACCTACATCTACCCGCCCCTGCCCTCGATGCGGATCATCTCGGACATTTTCGCCTTTACCTCCCGGGAGATGCCCAAGTTCAACTCCATCTCCATCTCGGGCTACCACATGCAGGAAGCCGGGGCGACGGCGGATCTGGAGCTGGCCTACACCATTGCCGACGGCATTGAATATGTGCGCGCGGGCATCGCCGCCGGCATGGATGTCGACCGGTTCGCGCCGCGCCTCAGCTTCTTCTGGGCCGTTGGCATGAACTATTTCATGGAGGTGGCCAAGATGCGGGCCGCCCGCCTGATCTGGGCCAAGCTGATGCGCCAGTTCGACCCCAGGGACGCGCGCTCCCTGTCCTTGCGCACCCACAGCCAGACCTCAGGCTGGAGCCTCGCCGCGCAGGACGTGTTCAACAATGTCTCGCGCACCGCGATCGAGGCCATGGCGGCGGCGGGCGGCCAGACCCAGAGCCTGCACACCAATTCCCTGGATGAAGCCGTGGCCCTGCCGACCGACTTCTCCGCCCGGATCGCGCGCAATACCCAGCTGTTCCTCCAGACCGAAACACGCATGACCCAGACCATCGACAGCTGGGGCGGCAGTTACTATGTCGAGCGCCTGACCCACGATCTGGCCGTGCGCGCGCTGGAGCACATCGCCGAGGTGGACCGTCTGGGCGGCATGGCCAAGGCCATCGAATCCGGCGTGCCCAAGCTGCGTATCGAGGAAGCCGCCGCCCGCACCCAGGCCCGCATCGACGCCAATCGCCAGAGCGTGGTGGGCGTCAACCGCTATCGCCCGGAGGTGATCGACGAAATCCCCGTGCTGAAGGTCGATAACTCCTCCGTCCGCCAGCAGCAGCTTGAAAAGCTGGCGCGCCTGAAGGCCGAGCGCGATCCACAGGCCGTGGCCGCTTCGCTTGACGCTCTCACCAGGGGCGCGCGCGGCGACGCCAACCTGCTGGCCCTGGCCATCGAGGCGGCCCGCGCCAAGGCCACGGTGGGCGAGATCAGTCTGGCGCTGGAAGCGGTCTTTGGCCGCCACCGCGCGGAGATCAAGGCCATCGAAGGCGTCTATGGCAAGGAAGCCGGATCTGACTCCAAGGTCGCCCAGGCCCGCGCCATGGTCGAGGCCTTCAAGCGCGCCGACGGTCGCGCGCCGCATATCTACCTGGCCAAGATGGGTCAGGACGGACACGACCGAGGCCAGAAGGTCATCGCCTCGGCCTATGCCGATCTCGGTTTTGAGGTGGTGGTGGGCGAACTGTTCCAGACGCCCGAAGAAGCCGCCGCGGTCGCTGTAGACAAGGGCGTGCACGTCGTGGGCGCCTCGTCTCTGGCGGCGGGCCATCTGACCCTGACGCCGGAACTGAAGCACGAGCTGGAGCGACTGGGCGCATCCAATGTGATGATCGTGGTCGGCGGGGTCATTCCGCCGTCAGACGTGCAGCCCCTGCTCGATGCGGGCGCAGCCGCCGTCTATCCGCCCGGCACGGTCGTAGCGGAATCGGCCATAGATCTGTTGTCCAAGCTCAATGCCCGGCTGGGCTATGCGCAGGAAACCGCAGCCTGAAAGGACACCGCCCGCACCTTTCGGCTAGATGGCCGCAGGTGCGGGTCTGTGACCGGCGAAAGCGCGAGGATCAGGCGGGCGTCTTCTTCGCGCGCGGCTTGCGCGGCGTGACCGGCTTTTCTGCGGCCCGTTCAGCGACCGGCGCGGGTTCCACGGCCGCCTTTATAACCGGCTGGATCTCAGCGGGCGCGGCGTCGACTGTGTCTGTCGCAACCGGGTCCGGCGTTTCAACAGGCAGATCGGCGACGGCTTCAAGCGCCGATATCTCATCCTTGGCCAGCGCCGTTGTGTCTTCCACGACGCTCATCTCGGCCCCAATCAGCTTGGCCGCCCGTGTCGACGGCCTGGCGCCCATCGTGGCGGCGACCGCCTCGTTCACCGCAGTCTGACGCGCCAGACTGGCCAGCCACCAATAGGCCATGCCGGTCGTCGCGGCGGCGAAAAAGGTCGGCCAGAGCGGTGAGACCAGTCCCACGGACAGATTCATGACCCGTGTAGGGTCGACAGACTTCTGATCAATCCACATGTGCGCCTCATTGTTTGTCGCAAGAAGGAATGACGACGAAATATTGTGCGACGCAACATAACACAGCGCCAATCCTCTCGCATCTGCGAAATCGCAAATTCACGCCATGGCTCTACGCGGCTCAAATCAGGCCCTGAAAGAGGTCACCCGGGCCAGGGCGCCCGCCTCCCCCAGATGGGTCGCCACCCAGTCGCAGACGGCCTGAGCCTGAGGCGCCACGCCGGTCTCCCCCAGCAGGATGAGGGCCGTTCCGTTCATTTTCATCGGATTGATCAGGGGCCGCAGCCGCGCCTGCGCCACCAGCCCGCGCCCCTCGGCGAAGGGCTCCAGTCGACGCAAAAGACTGTCAAAGGTCTCCAGATCCTTGATCGGCGCCCAGATGGCGACGACGGGCCGGGGCCGCCTCTGCAAAAGCTGGCGCGCGGTCTCCACCAGACGGTCATAATCGTCGCCCCGCTCGAACGGCGGATCGATCAGGACCAGCAGTCGCCGCGCCGGATCCATCCTCAAACCCTGCACCGTCTCATAGCCGTCGCTCTGGCTGGCGGTCCCGTCCGGGCCGTCCGTCCGGCGCAGCTTGCGCAGGGTCTCGCTCAGGGTGCGCGCATCGTCGGGGCGCAATTCGCAACCCAGATAACGGTCATTGCACCCCAGAGCGCCCATGCAAAGGGCGGGCGAGCCGGGATAGAGCCGGATGGGGCCGCCTTTGTTCAGCGCGCTCGTCTGGGCGATCAGGGGCGCAAAGGCGGCTGGCGTTTCGGCGTTCGCCATCAGCCGCAATATGCCTGCCGCCGCCTCGCCCGACCGTGTCGCCTCCTCGCCCAGAAGATCATAGACCCCCGCCCCCGCATGGGTGTCCACCACGCTGACCGGCTGGCCCTGCGCCTTCAGTTCCGCAATCAGGGCCAATAGCAGGGCGTGCTTGATCAGGTCGGCGAAATTGCCGGCATGATAGTGGTGGCGGTAGTTCATCGGTCGATTTCCATCAACGCCCTTGCGAAAGCCGGGCGCGCGCTAGATCTAAGGCGCGCACCGCAACATAGGGAGATGTTCATGCGCTATCGCCAGCTTGGCCGTACAGGCCTTTTTGTATCCGAGATGTGTCTGGGCGCCATGACCTTTGGCGGCGCCGGTCGCTGGCTGGCCATCGGCCAGCAGGATCAGCAGACCGCCGAGGACCTGATCCAGACCAGCCTGGACCACGGAGTCAATTTCATCGACACCGCCGATGTCTATTCCGACGGCATGTCGGAGAAGATCCTGGGGCAGGGCCTGAAGAACCTCGGCGTCAAGCGCTCGGACGTGGTGATCGCCACCAAGGTCTATGGCCAGATGGGAACGGGTCCCAACGATATGGGCGCCAGTCGCGGCCACATCATGGACGGCGTGCAGCGCAGTCTGGAGCGGCTGCAACTGGACCATATCGACCTCTATCAGATCCACGCCAATGACAGCGTGACCCCGGTCGAGGAAACGGTCCGCGCCCTGGACGACCTGGTAAGGCAGGGTCTGGTGCGCTATGTCGGCGTGTCCAACTGGCAGGCATGGAAGATCATGAAGGCGCTGGGCTATGCGGAGCACCGGAACCTGGCCCGGTTCGAAACCCTGCAAGCCTATTATACCATTGCCGGACGCGACCTGGAGCGCGAGATTGCGCCACTGCTGCAGGATCAGAAGATGGGCCTGATGGTCTGGTCGCCACTGGCGGGCGGATTATTGTCGGGCAAGTTCGGTCCCGGCTCCAACGGTCCCGAAGGCGCGCGCCGTGTCTCCTTCGACTTCCCGCCGGTCAATCGCGACAGGGCCTGGGCCTGCGTGGCCGCCATGCGCGAGGTCGCCGCCGCCCATGACACGTCGGTCGCCCGCGTCGCACTCGCCTGGCTTCTGGCCAAGCCGTGGGTCACAACCGTGATCATCGGCGCCAAGACCCGGGAGCAGCTCGAAGACAATCTGGCCGCCGCAGAGCTGACACTCACCGATGCGGAACTGGCGAGCCTGGACGCCGTCAGCGCGCTGGCCCCGGAATATCCGGGCTGGATGCTGGGCGTGCAGGGCGCCGCCCGCCTTCCGCAACCCTTCAAGAAGAAGCCGTGATCGCGCCTCAATGAAAGTCCCGCGATTTCGGGATGACCCGCACATTGCGAGGGTGGCCGGCGCGCATCGGCGCAGAAACGCCGCGCTTGACCTCGTCTGACGGCGCCAGAAGATCCAGCTGAACGGGTTCGCTCAGCTGGATCAGCTCTGGGCTGTGGTCGCTCAGCCGATAACATTGCAGGTGCACGATCCCCTCGGGCGAGCGCTGGATGCGCCCCTCCGCCCCCATCAGGCGCGCTGTCATGATCACCTTGCGATAGCGGGCGAACACCTCGGGCATGACGACCAGATTGGCCACGCCCGTCTCATCCTCCAGCGTGATGAAGCACACCTTGCCGCCGCCCGGCCTCTGGCGCACCAGCACCACGCCCGCCGTCGCCGCCCGGTCCCGGTCGCGCATGTCCTTCAGCCTGGCGCAGGTCGCCACCCCGCGTCGCGCAAATTCCTGTCGCAGAAAGCTCATCGGATGGGCCTTCAGGGACAGATGCGTGGTCTGATAATCCGCCACCACATGCTCCGAGGCCGCCATGACCGGCAGGTCCGGCAGAGCCTCCTCGTCCGGCAGATGGTCCAGCAGGGGCGCCGCAGCCCCGCCGCCCTCCAGTCCCTTGATCTTCCAGAGCGCCTCGCGTCGGTCCAGCCCCACACCGCGCAGGGCGTCGGCGTCGGCCAGCCGCAGCATCTGGGCCGGCGTCAGACCCGCCGCCCTCACGAAGCGGTCAAAGCGCGAAAACCGCCCCCCGGCCCGCTCACGGCCCGCGACCAGACGTTCAGACCAGGCTTGAGAAAAGCCGTCTATCTGTCGAAAACCCAAGCGTAAAATCGGGCCGTTTTCACCCGTCTCCAGCGTGCAGTCATGCCGACTCGCCTCCACATCGACCGCGCGCACCGCCACGCCGTGCTCGCGCGCATCGCGCACGATCTGGGCGGGCGCATAGAAGCCCATGGGCTGGGCGTTCAGGAGCGCGCAGGCGAACGCCGCCGGATGATGGCGCTTCAGCCAGGAGGAAACATAGACCAGCTTGGCGAAGCTGGCCGCATGGCTCTCCGGAAAGCCGTAGGAGCCGAAGCCCTCGATCTGCTTGAAACAGCGCTCGGCGAAATCGCGTTCATAGCCCCGCCCGGTCATGCCCTCGACCAGGGCTGTGCGATAGCGCTCGATTGTGCCGGCGTTGCGGAAAGTGGCCATGGCGCGGCGCAGGCCATCGGCCTGGGCGGGCGTGAAGCCCGCCGCCGTAATGGCGATCTGCATGGCCTGTTCCTGAAACAGCGGCACGCCCATGGTGCGACCCAGAACATTCTTCAGCTCATCCGGATCCCCCCCCTTGGGACCGGGCAGTTCCGCCCTTTCGATCCCCTGCCGGCGACGCAGATAGGGATGAACCATGTCGCCCTGAATGGGGCCGGGCCGCACAATGGCCACCTCGATCACCAGATCATAGAAGATGCGCGGCTTCAGACGCGGCAGCATGCTCATCTGCGCCCGGCTCTCCACCTGGAACACGCCCACCGTGTCGGCCTCGCAAAGCATGTCATAGACGGCGGGATCGTCGCGGGGGACATCGGCCAGATCAGCTATGCCCAGAAGTGCGAAGGCCTTGCGGATGCAGGTCAGCATGCCCAGGGCCAGCACATCCACCTTCATCAGGCCCAGAGCCTCGATATCGTCCTTGTCCCACTCGATGAAGGTGCGCTCGGCCATGGCGGCGTTGACCACGGGAACCGTCTCGTCGAGCCGCCCCTGGGTCAGCACAAAGCCGCCCACATGCTGCGACAGATGGCGCGGAAAGCCGATCAGTTGACCGGCCATGGCGATGGCCTGGGCGATGATCGGGTTGCGCGGATCGAGCCCGGACTGGCGGATATGCTCTTCCGGCGGCGCCTCGCCCCACGAGCCCCAGACCATCCCGGCGAGAGCGCCCGTCACATCTTCCGACAGGCCGAACACCTTGCCCACCTCGCGGATGGCGCTACGGGGGCGATAATGGATGACCGTGGCGCAGATGGCCGCGCGGTGGCGGCCATAGCGACCATAGATGTACTGGATCACCTCCTCGCGCCGCTCATGTTCGAAATCCACGTCGATGTCGGGCGGCTCGTCCCGCTCGGTCGAGATGAACCGCGCGAACAGCAGATTGTGCTCCGCAGGGTCCACCGCCGTGATCCCCAGACAGAAACAGACCGCGCTATTGGCCGCCGATCCGCGTCCCTGACACAGAATGTCGCGACTTCGGGCGAACTGCACCACATCGTTCACGGTCAGGAAGTAGCGGGCATAGTCCTTCAGGGCGATCAGCTCGAACTCCGACCTTAGGAGCGCACTGACTTTTTCAGGGATTCCATCGGGATATCGCCATCTGGCGCCTTGCCATGACAGGGCTTCCAGATGGGCCTGAGGGGTCGCGCCCGCCGGAACCGGCTCATCGGGATATTCGTATTTCAGCTCATCCAGCTGAAAGCGGCACAGTTCGGCCAGACGCAGCGTCTCAGCTCGAGCGTCAGGATAGTCGCGAAACAGGGCGCTCATCTCGGCGGGCGACTTCAGGCGCCGCTCGGCATTGACCAACAGTCGCGGTCCCGCCTGAGCCAGGGTCACATGCTCGCGGATGCAGCTCATCACATCATGCAAGGCGCGCCGATGCGCATCATGATAGACCACGTCATTGACCGCCAGCAGCGGCGCTCCCGCCTGTTGCGCCATGTCTGACAGCATTGACATGCGACGACCGTCCAGCGCGCCATAGCCCATCGAAGCCGCCAGCCAGACGCGCCCCGGCGCCAGATCGTGCAGTCTGTGCAACTGCGCGCCAAGCGCTGCGCCCGGCCGCTCCGGCGCCATCAGGGCCAGAAGCAGGCCGGGCGCATGCTCGGCCAGATCCGGCAGGGTCAGGCGGCACTCGCCCTTCAGCGCATCGTCGCGTGTCGCGCCTTTGGTGATCAGCCGCGACAGCCGCCCATAGGCGGCGCGATCGGGCGCATAGGCCAGCACGTCGGGAAAGCCGTCTTCAAAACAAAGCCGCGCCCCGATGATCAGCTTCACCCCGAACCGGCGCGCCGCCACATGGGCGCGCACCACGCCCGCCAGCGTATTGCGGTCGGTCACGGCGATGGCGGCCAGCCCCATGTCGCGCGCCGTCTCGATCAACTCATCGGCTGTGGAGGCGCCGCGCAGAAAGGAATAGGCGCTGGCGACCGCCAGTTCGGCATAGGCGCTCATGCGAACAAGCCCTGCAAAAACCAGCGCGGCGCTTCAGGTCCGCCATAAAGACCCTGGCGGAAGACCCAGTAACGACAGCCTTTTTCGTCCTCCAGCCGATAATAGTCGCGCGGCCCGGCTTCCATCTGTTCAAGCCCGCGCCACCATTCCGGCTCGATCCGCTCCGGCCCCTCGGCGCAGACGATGCGACGCGCCACACGCCGCCAGCGAAACCGCTCCGGCGGCCCCTCCGGCAACTCAGCCAGCACCTCGATCAGGTGAGGCGGGTGAAACATCCGCAGAGGCCGCAGGGGCGCGCCGTCATGGCTGGGCGGCGGCGGTGCGGCGGCGGCGCGCTTCAACGGGCGCTGATAGGGCTCGGCGGCCGCGCTTTCTTCGGGCAGGCGACGCTCGGGGTGGTCCACAAACCGGCGCACGGCGCCCTGGCCAAACCGCGCGGTCAGGCGGTCGGCCAGGGCCGCAAACTCCGCCTCGGCCGCCCCGTGCCGCGGCCCCGCCAGATCAGCCGTCTGCGGCGTCAGGGGCTGCAGGTCGCGCGCCACAAGCCGCGACTGATCAAAGCCGAAATCGGCTTCCAGCCCCTCATTCAGCCCGGCCAGACGTTCCCGGAACAGGGCCTGGATGCGCGCCGGATCGCGCAAGGGTCGACTGGTCATCACCTCCAGCCGCCGGATCGCGCCATCCACCCGGAACAGCTCCAGCAGATAGCGCCGCGCCCCCTGCCCCGCGCCCTCCATCCGGGGCTCAAGATCACGCGCCAAGTCCATGATGACGCTCAATATATGGTCCTCGTGCGAGATCGGTTCGAGCAGACGGCGCGTCGCCTGCCAGGGCGCCTGCTCCATCTGCATCAAGAGCGGCGAGGCGCGACGCCCCAGGGCCTGATCCAGCCGGTCGAGAAAAACAGCTCCCAGCCGACGCGCCAGGGCCGCCCTTGGCATGGCCGACAACTGGGCGATCCGGCGCACGCCCAGACGGTGCAGCAGCTTCAGCGCCTCCGGCTCCAGCCGCAGCGCCGAGGGCGCCAGCGCCTCCAGCAGCTCCGCTCCCGCCCCGATGGGCGCCGCCCTGTCATGGGTCCAGGCCCTGGCCAGCGCCCAGGCCAGGCCCGGCGTGTCGGCTATGGCCATGCGCGCGGCATAGCCCGCCCCGCTCACACGACGCCGCAGATCGGCCATCAGTTGCTCCTCGCCCCCGAACAGATGGTCCGCGCCGGTGATGTCCAGCACCACCCCGTCGGGCGCATCCACCGACAGGGCGGGCGTATAGCGGCGACAGGCCTCGGCGATCTTCTCCAGGCGCGCCGCGTCGGCGGCGGCGTCAGCGCTCAGGGCGACCACGTCTGGCAGGCGCGCGCGCGCATCGGCCAGGCTGAGGCCCGGACAGAGCCCCTCGCGTTCCGCCACCGCCGTGACGGCGACAAGCCGCAGGGCGCCGGCCTGCTTGGTCGTCAGCACAAAGGCGTCCGGCAGGGGCGCCCCCTGCGCCTCACGCCACCGCCGCGTCCGGTCGGTGGAAAGCCGCTCCAGCCACAGGTGCAGATAGCGCCTCGGGGGCGCGGAAGAGGCGTGTCTCACCATCCCACTCCACCGTCCATTGTCCCAGGGGCCAGCCCCCCTCAGCGCCCCGCCGGTTGCGGGTCAGGGCCAGATCGAGGGCAGGCCTGCCCAGACAGGGTCTTCGCAATCCCCGCCGCCGCGCGCGCGCAATCTCGGCCGAACTGGTCGCAGCCCCTACGGTCCAGCGGGTCATGGCCGCACTGGTTCCAGACTGTTGGCGCGTGACCAGAACCGCCATGACATCATGGAGTTGCGCCGACATATTGAAGCGTCGCGTCAGGGACAGATCGAGCCGCTCATCCGCCCAGATCTCAGCGGCCACCGCTGCTGCAGCCCCGCTGCGCAGGGCCTCGTCGACCACCCGCAAGGCCTCGGCCCCGTTGCGCACCCGCACCAGCGCCACACGGTCGGGCGACAGGCCCAGCGCCGCCAGACCGGGACCATAGAGGGCGCCGTTCTCGCCCTCAGGCCCGGCGGGCTGAACGATCAGTCCCCGCCCCTCCGGTCGCGCCGCCAGCACCCGCGCCATGATCATCAGCGAAAAGCCGACGGCCTGGGTCGGCGCCAGACGCGCCGCGCCGCCGTCCGCCTCCATCGACAGGGCCGCCGCCTCGTGTACGCCAAAGGGCAGGACCCCGCCCTGGAACCGCGCGTCAATCAGCGCATGGCCCAGCGCGACGCCGCGCGGACAAACCGCCCCGGCCGGCCCCGGTTCGACAACCAGTCCCTTTTCGATGGACAGGGCCTCGCCCCGCTCCATCTGCACGACCTTGCGTTTCAGCCTCTCCCAGTCCTGCGCCGCCGCGTCTGCGCTCAGCATGATCCACTCTCAATGTTCTACTTTTGTTCTTTTATAAGCCGCATTTCATCAAGGCGAGTCAAGAGGCTGCGACATCAGCAAAACCCGCATATCGACAGGACGCGCGACGCAGGCTAAGCCACCCCTATGCGAGCCCGCGATCAGACACGATCTGCAAGCCTGCCCGCCACGGTCGTCTGGGCGTTCCGGGCCATGGCGGCGCTGGCGCTCGCCCTGTTCATTCTGGCGCCGCAAGGCTTCATGGTCTCAGCCTCGCCTGCGGGCGGCGCTCAGCTTGTCGTCTGTTCCGGTCATGGCGACATGGCCGTGAAGGCCCAGCATGGCAAGGCCGACACCACCGCCAAGCAAACAGTCTGCGCCTTCGCCGGTCACGGCCTGGGCGACACTGCGGCCGCACCGACGCACCGGATCGCCAGCGCGAACATCACCCATCATGTCGCCCCGACAGCGCCGCTGAAGCGGCCGTCCGCCCTGGCGCTCGCCGCCCCGCCGCCGCCGTCTCAGGCGCCGCCCGCCTCCATCTGATCAAACCTCAAGCGAACGCGCAGCTTTGCGCGATTTCTTCTGTTTTATCTGATGGATAGCCCAAAATGCTTAACAATCGCATTCTGCGCGCCGCCCTGATCGCGGCCAGCGCCCTCTCCCTTCTTCCCTCGCTTGCCCAGGCCTGCGCCTGCGGCTGCGGCGTCTTCAGCGTCGGGGCCGGAACCCTGATGGCCGACGACGCCAGGGGATCGGTCTTTGTCGAATACGACTTCATGAACCAGAACAAGAACTGGAGCGGGACCAGCAGCGCCCTCGCCGCGGGCAATGCCGACAAGAAGATCCGGACCGACTTTTTCACCCTGGGCGGCCAGTACCGCCTGAACATGGACTGGAGCGTGTCAGCGGAGATCCCGGTCTGGAACCGCGCCTTCGCCACAGATGATGGGACGGGCGTCAGCACCTTCACCCACTCGGCGCTGGGCGATGTGCGTCTGAAGGCCACCTGGACGGGCCTGTCAAAAGATATGGGCACAGGCCTGATCGTCGGCGTCAAGCTGCCGACCGGCGACCACGCCTACGCCAATTTCGACCCCGACACCGAAATCTCCTCCGGTTCGACGGACCTGATCCTGGGCGCCTATCGTCAGGGGGCGCTGAACCGCGACAATACGGTCCGCTACTTTGTGCAGGCGCAACTGGAGCAGCCGGTCTCCTCGCTCAGCAGCTACAGGCCGGGACAGGAAATCGACGCCTCAATCGGCGCCTCCTGGGCGGGCTGGACGCTGGCGGGCGGGCAGATCACGGCGGCGCCCGTCATCCAGCTCATCGGCTCCATCCGCGCCCACGACAGCGGCGGGCAGGCCAATCCCGGCGATAGCGGCTATGAGCGCCTGGTCCTGTCGCCCGGCGTGGAGTTCCAGGCCGGCGACTGGCGCCTGTTCGCCGACATCGGCGCGCCCGTCTATCAGCGGGTCAATGGCCAGCAACTCACCGCCCCCCTGCTGTTCAAGACCATGATAACGCGCAGATTCTAAACTTCAGGTCCCTTCATGGCGGCGCCGTCCTTGAGGCGACGCCGCCGCCCATACACGGGTGCGCGCCCTTACCGGATAATGAAATCGTCCGGATTGGGCCTGAGGGTGGCGTTCCAGTAGTCGATCAGGGGAAATGGCCAGTTCTGGCTGACGCGGCCCGTGGCGTTCTTGTACCAGCTGCTGACCTGCTTTGCGCCCCAGGCCATCTGGGCGTTGCCGGCGTCCACCTTCTCGTTGAAGGCGGAATTGACATCGGTGCGGACCTCCAGACTGTGCCGCTTTTCCCGCGCCAGCAGCTCCAGACAGCCCATCAGATAGCGCACGCTGCACTCTGAAAAGAAGATGATGCTGCCATTGACCACGATGTTCGTATTCGGGCCGTAGAGGATGAACAGGTTGGGAAAACCCGGAACGGTCATGCCCAGATAGGCGCGCGCATCGCCTTTCCAGACATCGTCATGCAGCGCCTTGCCCTCGCGCCCCACCACCTTGAAGGTGCGCAGGAAATTGCTGGCCTGGAAGCCTGTGCCATAGATCAACACCTCGGCCCTGTGCAGGCCTGCGTCGCGCGTCACCACGCCGTCCTCGACAATTTCGACAATCGGGTCGGTGACCAGGTCGACATTGGGCCGCTTGAGCGCGGATATCCAGACGCCATTGTCGCGAACCGAGCGCTTGCCGCCCATCGGATAGGTCGGCACGACCTTGTCCAGAAGGTCCGGCCGGTCCTGGCACTGCTTGGCGATTTCGGCCGCCAGCAGTTCGCGCAGCATGTGGTTCACCTCGCCCACGGCGGTCGGCGGCCCGGCCCAGTCGGGATCGGCGCGCACCCCGTCATAGATGCCGTCCGTCATGGTCCAGAACATCCAGAACCGATACCAGCGGTCATAGAAGGGCATGTTGTGCAAAAGCCACTTCTGCCCGTCCGGCACCTTGTCATGATAGTCCGGCGTGGGAGCCAGCCAGGGCGGCGTGCGCTGGAACACATCAAGGTGCGCCGTCCTTGATGCGATTTCCGGCACGAACTGAAAGGCGCTGGCGCCGGTGCCGATCACGGCCACCCGCTTGCCGGTCAGGTCCACGCCACGGTCCCACCGCGCCGAGTGGAAGGCCGGCCCCTTGAAGGCGCCCACCCCCTTGATGTCCGGCATGCTGGGCTGGTTCAGCTGCCCCACGGCGGAGACCAGGGCGGTGAAGCGTTCTTCATGGAGGCGGCCATCCCTGTCCTTCAGCGTGGCGACCCATTGCTGGGTCTGATCGTCCCACCGCGCCTCCTCCAGCTTGGTCTGATAGCGTATCCGGCCGCGCAGGCCGTATCTGTCGGCCACATTGCGGAAATAGGCGTTGAGCGCATTGCGATCCGAATAATGACTGGGCCAGTCATGGTTGGGCGCAAAGCTGTAGGCGTAGAGATGGCTGGGATTGTCCACCCGGCACCCCGGATAGACGTTCTCGTGCCAGGTGCCGCCCACATCGGGGTTCATGTCGATGATCTCATAGGCCACGCCCGCCTGATCCAGCCGGATCGCGGTCAGAAGGCCCGACATCCCCGCCCCCACCACCAGCACCTTGATGGCGGCGGCCTGGGCGCCCAGCTCTGGCGCGCGCCAGTCCGGCTTCTTGTGGTCGGCGCCGTCCAGCGCCAGCTCTTCCATCATCAAGGGCAGGTAGCGACGAGGGATTTCGGCGCCGGAGATGAAATCCATCATCTTCAGGATCGTCGGCTCGTCAGGCGCAGGGGCCAGGGGCGCGCCGTGGCGATGAGCCTGGATCGCCGCCTTCACGCGCGAACGCAGGCTGTCCACAAGGTCTGCGGGCAAGCCGCCCTGCCCGTCGCCAAACATCTCGTACAGCGGTCGCGGACCGTCCAGATCGCTGACGTCGCCGGTCAGATGGATCAGGGCCATCATCAGCGAGGGAACATGCCCCTCGGCCAGCGCCTGATCCAGATCAGCATGAAGATCGGAGTCCAGAGCCATGTGCGCATCGTCCCTTGTTGTTCCGCCAGCGGTGTTTGACCGTCGATTTTGTGCAGAAGACGTCCCATGGCCCTCTGGCTGGCTTGTGGCCTCGGGCGGACAGGGATTAGCCTCCATCCAACAAGGATAAACCAGAAAATTGGAGGAATATATGGCGCCGGATGATGCAAATGCGACGGCTTCGACCCTGGGGGTCGACCTCCCCCCGCCCTTCAAGCCTCTGGCCCAGAAGGCGCCCGATGTTGCGGTGACGCATCGCAAGGACGGCGCCATCCTGATCACCTCCAACCACCCGCCAGGGCCAGGCCCGCGCTCTATCGCGCATCTTCTGGCTGAGAAGGCCGCAGAACACTCGGAACGGCCTTATTTGCGTCAGCGCCTGCCGCAGCACGGTCCCTGGCGCGAAGTCACCTATGGCCAGGCCCACGCCGCCGCCCGCAGCATCGCCCAGTGGCTGCTGAATCTGGGGCTTGGCCCGCAGGACGCCGTCATGGTTCTGTCGGGCAACGCCATCAATCATGCCCTCTTGATGCTGGGCTGCTACAGCGCAGGCGTGCCGATCGCCCCGATCAGCCCTGCCTACAGCCTGATCTCCACAGACCATTCAAAGCTCAAGCACTGTTTCGCCACGGTCGGGCCCCGCGTGGTCTACGCCGAACAGGGCGCGCCCTTCGCCCGCGCCTTCGAGACCTTGCGCGCCATGAACCCTGACATCGTGTTTGTGACCGGCGACGGCGAGGGCGGCTTGAAGCTGGAGGCGCTGACCGCGACCCGGGCCACATCCGATGTCGACGCGGCCATGGACCGGCTGAGTCACGCCAGCGTCGCCAAATATCTGTTCACCTCCGGCTCGACCGGCCTGCCCAAGGGCGTGCCCCAGACCCATGGCATGATGGCGGGCGTGATCTCCGGACAGGAGGGGCTGCGCACGGAGGCCCCGGACGGGCGCGTGGCGCAGGTGCTGGAATGGATGCCCTGGAGCCACATTTCAGCGGGAAACATCAGCTTCAACGGCGTTCTCTGGTCCGGCTCGATCCTGCATCTGGACGAGGGCAAGCCCATACCCGGCCAGTTCGAGACCACGATCAAGAACCTGTACGAGGTCTCGCCCCGCGTCTTTGGCTCGGCGCCGATCGCCTTTTCCATGCTGGCCGAGGCGATGGAGCGCGATCCGGTCCTGCGCAAGGCGTTCTTCGCCAATCTGGAGTTTATGGGCTATGGCGGCGCCACCCTGTCGAGCGACCTCTATGACCGGATGCAGGCCCTGGCCATCGCCGAGACCGGGCGTCGCATCCCCTTTACCACCATGTATGGCGCGACCGAGACCCAGGGCGTGACCGTGGTCCACTGGGCCTCGGAGCGGGTCGGGCTGATCGGCCTGCCCCTGCCCGGAACCACGCTGAAGCTCGTGCCCAACGGCGCCAAATACGAGGTGCGGGTCAAGGGGCCGACGGTGGCCAGCGGCTATCACGGCGATCCGCAGAAGACGGCTGACGCCTTTGACGAGGAGGGCTTCTACAAGCTGGGCGACGCGGTGCGCTTCCTTGATCCCGCCGCGCCCGAAGCCGGGCTCGTCTGTGACGGCCGGGTGACGGAAGATTTCAAGCTGGACAGCGGCACCTGGGTCTCGGTCGGCGCGCTTCGGCCTGATCTGGTGGCCGCGTTCAGCCCCTATGTCGCCGATGCGGTCATCACAGGGCAGGACAAGCCCTTTGCGGGCGCGCTGGTCTGGCCCTCGCCGGTCGGGCTGCAGGCACTGGCGGCGGCGCCGGGCGAGGCTTCGCCGCTTGAAAAGCTGGCGGCGGTGATCAAATCGCGCCTGCAGGCGTTCAACGCCGCAGCCGGCGGATCGTCCCGCCGGGTCGGCCGTGTGACCATCCTGACCGAACCGCCCTCCATCGATGCGGGCGAGATCACCGACAAGGGCTATGTGAACCAGCGCGCCACGCTGGACAGGCGCAGGGCGTTGGTCGATGCGCTCTACGCCAATCCTGCCGGTGATGGCGTGATCGAGGCCTGAGGCGGGTTTGGGATGGACGCGCGGCGGATCACTGATCATTGTTAAGACAAGTCGCCGCGCGGACCGGTCAACGGACCTGATCAGGACAGGCGACGCTTTCAGCCGGACGAGGAAACACATGGCCATCCGCAATCGCATCACAGAGCTTCTCGGCGTCGAATATCCGATCATCCAGGCGCCCATGGGCTGGATCGCCCGCGCCCAACTGGCCTCGGCCGTATGCGAGGCGGGCGGACTGGGCATTATCGAAACCTCGTCCGGCGACCTGGAGGGCGTGCGCGAGGAGGTGCGCAAGATGCGGACCCTGACCTCAAGACCCTTTGGCGTAAATATCGCCCAGGCCTTTGTCCGCGACCCCGACATTGTCAGTTTCGTGGTGGACCAGGGCGTGAAGTTCGTCACCACTTCGGCTGGCGATCCAAGGCGTTACTGCGAACAGCTGAAGGCCGCCGGCCTGACAGTGTTTCACGTCGTGCCCTCGCTCGACGCGGCGCTGAAGGCGGTGGCGGCGGGTGTCGACGGACTGGTAGTGGAAGGCGGCGAAGGCGGCGGCTTCAAGAACCCGCGCGAGGTCTCCACCATGGTGCTCCTGCCGCTGATCTGTTCGCAGATCGACCTGCCGGTGGTGGCGGCGGGCGGGATTACGGACGGCCGTTCCATGGCCGCAGCCTTTGCCCTGGGCGCCGAGGCGGTGCAGATGGGGACGCGCATGGTGTCCGCAGCGGAATCCCCGGTTCACCAGAACTGGAAGGACGCCATCATTGCGGCGCGCGAAACCGACACGGTGTTCCTGAACCGCTTTGGCCCCGGCCCTGCTCTGCGCGCCCTGCGCACCGACAAGACCAACGGCTTCGACAAGGCGCCGCCCGCCAATATCATGGCCGAGATGGCCCGCATCCGGGACCTCTATTTCGGCGGCGATCTGGAAAGCTCCATCGCCCTGACCGGTCAGGTGGCCGGACGCATCACCGAGGTGAAGCCCGTCGCCCAGATTCTCGCCGAGACCGTGGCGGAGTTCGAACAGGTGACCGCCGCCCTCGGTCGCCAATATGGCGCGACGGCCAGGGCTGCGGAATAGCGTCCAACAGCGGTCCGGCGCAGACGACCCGTCTGCGCCGAAGCCGCAGCGCCTATCGCGTGGTCAGACCGCCGTCGATCACCAGTTCCAGACCGGTGACATAGCGCGACGCGTCCGACGCCAGATAGAGCACGCCGTCGGCGATGTCCTGCGGCGCGCCCGGCTTGCCCATGGGCGTGATCATGGCCGAGAGCGTGTCCAGATCAGGCCGGTTGGCGCCGGGCGGACCGATGGCGGCGATGCCGGTCGTCTCGACGATCGATTCCCAGATCGGGGTGTCGATGATGCCCGGATGGACCGAATTGACCCGCACCCCGTCGCCCGCCGCTGCGCATTCCAGTGCGATGGACTTCGAAAACAGGCGAACCGCCCCCTTGGACGCGCAATAGGCGCTCATGCCCGCAGAGCCCTTCAGCCCAGCAACCGAGGACATGTTGATGATAGATCCGCCGCCGCTGGCCCGCATCAGGGGCAGGCAGTGCTTCACCCCCAGAAACACGCCCTCCACATTGATGGATTGCTGACGACGCCAGCTCTCCAATGTCATTTCCGTAACCAGTCCGCCAAGACCGATCCCCGCATTGTTGACGAAGATGTCGAGCCGGCCCTGCTGGTCGCGGACCGTCGCCACGACGCCCACCCACTCATCCTCGCTGGTCACATCGTGATGCAGATAGCTGGCTGAACCGCCGTTCGCCTTGATCCCCGCCACAACCGCGCAGCCTGCCGCATCCTGTATGTCGGTCAGGACCACATGCGCTCCGGCCCTGGCCAGGGTTTCGGCGCAGGCCCGGCCTATGCCGCTGGCGGCGCCCGTCACAAGGGCTGTCTTGCCTGCAAGATCCGTCATGAATCGTCTCCCCGTCATTCTGTTTTGCAATTGGTTGTATCGCCACGTTCCCATGCCGCCCGCTGTCGTTCAACATGGTCGTGACGGATTCGCCGTCGGAGTCGCAGAATGTCGCAACCCCTGATCGATCAGGCGCTGGGCGCGCTCAGCCTTGGCAAGGTCGAGGAGGCTGAGGCACTGGCCAGACGCGCAGTGGACGCCGCCCCGGATCGGGCGGAGACATGGCGGGCGCTGGGACTGATCCATCAGACCTGCCGACGCTATCATGACGCCTTCGACGCATTCGAACGCGCCCTGGGGCTCAGCC
Organism: uncultured Caulobacterales bacterium; assembly: GCA_903858685.1. Lineage (GTDB taxonomy): Bacteria > Pseudomonadota > Alphaproteobacteria > Caulobacterales > Caulobacteraceae > CAIMFV01. The sequence continues at coordinate 27,601 of CAIOJR010000166.1, forward strand.
CCGAAGATGACGGCGTGGCGGCCGCCCTGTCGGCCCTGGCCAGCCGGGTGGGCATGAAGGACGCGGCGCTGGCGCTGGCCATGCATGTGGCTCAGCGTCGTCCGGGCGACGTGCTGGCCACGGTGGCGCTGGGCGATGCGCTGCTGGCGCTCGACCATGTGTCTCAGGCCTGCGATCTGGCCGAGACGGCGCTGTCGCGCGCGCCGGACGAACCAGAGCTGATCTGGTATAGCGGCCGCGCCGCCCGGGCGGCGGGCGAACTGGACATCGCCATATCCCTGTTCGAAAAGGTGCTGGTGCGCCGCCCGAACCATCCGCGCCTGCTCTATGATCTGGCCTGGACGCTGGCCGACGCCGGGCGCCTGGACGAGGCCGTGGCCGCCTGCGACCTGGCGCTGGACAACGACCCTGACCCCGACGCCCGCGCCACTACAAGCTTTCTGCGCGCCACGGTTCTGCTGGCCAGGGGCGATCTGAAGGCAGGCTGGCCAGCCTATGCCTCACGCAATGATCCCGATCTGCACGGAGCCACGCGCTTCACCACCGACCTGCCGCGATGGGACGGAAAAAGCGCGCTGTCCGGCGTGTCAATTCTGGTGGCGGCGGAGCAGGGTCTGGGCGACGAGCTTCTGTTTCTGGGGCTGATGCCGGACCTTTTGGAGCGCGTCGGCCCCAATGGCCTTGTCACCCTTTCGGTCGATGCGCGTCTGGACACGCTGGCCCAGCGCAGCTGGCCCTCGATCCGCCTGGCGGGGCGCCTGACGGAGGAGATCAACGGCCAGCGCCAGCGCAGCTTCACCGATACGGGCGAGGCGAAGCTCTGGACCCCGCTGGGCGACCTTTTGCCCCTGCTGCGCGCCGATATCGAAGCCTTTGACCAGAAGCCCGGCTATCTGAAGGCCGACCCGGACCGCGTCGCCCACTGGCGCCGGTGGCTGTCGAAACTGCCCCGTGGGCGCAAGGTCGGACTGGCCTGGCGCAGCGGCAGGATGGTGGCCGGACGCAGCCGCAACTTCGCAGCCCTTGACGAGTGGCGTCCCATCCTGACCTTGCCCGGCTCGGTCTTTGTGAACCTGCAATATGGCGATACGGGACCGGAGCGGTCAGCGCTGGAACAGTCTTTCGGCGCGCGCATCCACCAGCCGCCAGGGCTTGACCTCTATAATGATCTGGACGGTCTGGCCGCCCTGTCGAGCGCGCTGGATCTGGTGATCGGCTTCTCCAACGCCAGCATCAATATAGCCGGCGCCGTCGGCGCGCCCCTGTGGCTTCTGACCCCGCCCGCGCCCTGGACGGCCCTGGGCGCGCCCAGATATCCCTGGTATCCTCAGGCAAAGCGTTTCACCGCGCCCGGCTATGCCGACTGGAAGCCTGTGATGATGGCGGCGGCGACAGCGCTGAGCTGAGGCCCCTCACCCCTCCAGAGCCTGACGCACAAAGCCCTGAAAGGCCGCGACCGCGCCCTCATGGCGCAGCGACAGACGACCGACATCATAGACGCCCGCATCCAGATTGGCCTGCACCGCCTGGACGATCTCGACATCTTCCGACGTCACCGCATCAGACAGGACGAGCGTTTCCGGCGACACCTCAACCCCCTCGGGCATCAGATAGATATAGTCCAGCCGCGTGCGGCCCGGACCGATCGGACCCATCCGCTCCATCATCAGGCCCAGGCCATAGATGTTGAACCCGGTATTGGGCCAGAGCCACGCCCATAGGCCCTCATAGACCGGGTTTTCCTGTCTCAACGGGGCCTCGTGGATCGCCACAAGTCCATCCATCGTCACACTGTAGCGAGAGGCGTCGATCTCTGCGTCGAGCGACGGGTGGATGGAGGGCACGTGATAGCCCTCCAGATAGTTCTCCACATAGGTCTTCCAGTTGCAGTCCATCGGGTGGTGGCGCACCAGCCGAACTTCAAGCCGACCCCAGTCGCGCCCCTCAAGGCGGCGGTCCAGCGGCGCGACCCAGTCGACGAAGGGCGCGACCTCGGGGCTGATCGCCACAAAGATCAGCCCGCGCCAGTGCGCCGTCTGAACAGGAATCAGGCCATAGTCGCGCGGATCGAAATCCGTCGACGGGCCAAAGTCGCGCGCCGCCCTAAGGCGTCCGTCCAGCGTATAGGCCCAGCCGTGATAGCGACAGACCAGCAGTCCGTCGCATCGGCCCTGCTCCGAGTCGGTCAGCGGACCCGCGCGGTGCCGGCACACATTGTGAAAGCCGCGCAGGACGCCGTCCTGGCCCCGCACGACCAGCAGGGGATAGCCCGCAATCGTCTCGGCCCGCCACTGGCCCGGCTCGCGAACCGCGCTCTCATGGCCGAACAGTTGCCAGCTTCTGGCGAAGATGGCGTTACGCTCCTTGGCCCACTGATCCGGGTCGTTGCGATAGAGGGCGGCTGGCAAGGTCATTGGCGCAGATGTCATCTCAATTGGCCTCCAGCCGCCCCGGCGCTGCGACGGGACAGCCCATAGACGGCGCAACCTGACAGCAAAAGGACAGACGAGGCGAACACCAATTTGAACGCCTCGCCCAACTGGTTCGCCGCATCCGGGCTTGGCGTCAGCGTGCAGGCCACCGCCGTCGCCGTAGCGACCATGCCGACGCCGCCTATGGCCAGGGCGCCGCGCCGGCCGCCCGGACTGCGCCAGCCCTCCGCGCCCACAGGTCTGGCCTGAACCGCCAGAAAGACAGCGAACAGGAACAGAAACGGCAGGGTGTAGGACAGGACGCTCATCGCCACCAGAAAATCATAGGCGCCCTTGAGCGTATCGCCCGCGCGGGACAGATAGATGAACAGGGCCACGATCGCCATCTGGGTCAGGATCGAGGTTGTGGGCGCGCCGGTCCTTGGATCACGTCGCCCGAAGGCCCTGGGCAGATAGGCGTCCAGTCCCGCCGCAAACGGCAATCGGGCCGCCACCCCAAACCAGGCGCTATAGGAGCCCAGGGTCCCCAGAAAGGCGGCGATCAGGACGATTGGCGCCAGCCAGCCCAGTCCCAGCTGTCCCAGGCCCAGAATGATGGCGTCGGGCAGGCCTGCCAGCCGTGTCGCCGCACCCGGCGACAAAATGGCCAGCATCCCCGCCGTTCCCATCACATAGCCGATGATCTGGAACACGGCGACCAGAGCCAGCACGGCCAGTATGGTCTTCATCCCGCCCACGACATCGTTGCGCAGAAAGGCCAGAGCTTCGCTGCCGCCGACGCCGAACACCATGGTCGCCCACAGGATCGCGCTGCTGGCGTCCGGCTTGAGCAGATAGCTGGCGTGGACGAAGTCGGTCGCAGAACCTCTGGTCGCCGCCACCACCGCCCCCGCCACAATCAACACCGCCAGCAATAGCAGGTTGGAAAAGCCGCCAATATTGGACAGCCATTTGCCGCTGCCCAGCCCCAGAAGGTGCAGGCCGCCGACCGCCGTCGACAGGGCCAGAGCCACGATGATGAACAGGGTCGGCTGGTCCAGCATCGGCTTGGCCGCCGGCCCGATGATCGAGGCGGCCAGCTGCAGCATGAACACCAGCATGGCCGAGAAGAAGGGCAGATTGCAGGTCCAGTAGAGCCAGCCGCACAAAAACCCCCAGAAGGGTCCAAACACCTCCCGCGTCCAGGCATAGACCCCGCCCTCGCCCGTGAACCGGGTCGTCAACTCGCCGGTGGCCACGATCAGGGGCAGGGAAAAACACACCACCGACACCGCCCAGAAAGGCAGGGAGGCGGGCCCCGACGCCGCGGCGACAGATATCCAGCGGATCGAAAGCGCCATGGACGCCGCATAGAAAAAGAGGTCGGAGAATTTCAGCGTCCTGGTTCCCATTGCGCTGAACGCCTCCCATGGCCTGATCTGCGAAAAGTTTCGGCGGCGCGTCTTTCGCAGCGCGCTTCCCATGGGCCCATTGATCTTCGCCAAGCAGGCGCGGTCAAGCCAGCCCTTGCTCTTCGACGCCGAATTCGCGAGGGACAGGGGCGCGCGCCGTCGCCTGGCTCAGAGAATCCCCATCCCGTGACCTCGAACCTTCGCAATCTGATCAGGGCGAGCCTGCGTATCGCAGCCGGAGCGGCGATGTTGCTGGCGGTGGTGGCGGTGAATGGGCGCCCGGTCGTGTTCGCCGACACCAATATCTATTACTGGATGGGCCAGTTGGAGATGCGTCCGGTGCGCTACGCCCTGGCGCCCCTGATCGGCGGTCCGACCTCGCAGGCCAGCGACCCGGACGCCGCTGACGAATCGCCAGCCGAGATGCAGATGCGCCGGACTGAAATGGCCGCTCGCTCGCCCTGGTTCGGGCTGTTGCTGTATGGCGTGGAGTCCTTGGGCGGGCTTTGGCTGCTGGCCGGACTTCAGGCCGCAGCGGCCAGCTTCGCCATCCACGCCCTGTGGCGGGCCGCAGCGCCCAAGGCGGGCGCGTGGACGTGGCTGGGCCTGATGGCGGGCCTGAGCGTGACCTCCACCCTGCCCTTCTTCGCCGGCTTCGCCATGCCCGATCTGTGGGCGGGCGCAGGGCTTTGCGCCCTGGCCGTGCTGGCCCTCTATCCGGATCGCCTGAGACCCGCGACCCGCGCCGGCCTGTTCCTGCTGGTCTTCGCCGCCATGGCCTTTCACAAGACCAATGGCGCCGTCGCGGCTGGCGCCCTGTGCGCCCTGGCGATCCTGAACCTGGCCATGCGCCGCCCCTTGAAACGCTTGGCCCTGGCGGCCCTGATGCTGCTGGGCGCCATGGTCGTGTCCGTGCTGCTCGACGCCGCCTATGCGGGAGCGATCCGCTCGGCGACCGGAGAAACATTGCGCGCCCCCCCCTTTCTGGCGGCGCGCCTTCTGGCCGACGGTCCGGGCCGGACCTATCTGAGAGCCGCTTGCGCCCGTGGAGAGCCATGGGAGCTGTGCCGCTATGCGCAGCGTCCCCTCGATGATTCTCAGGACATCCTGTGGTCCGGCGATCCGAAGAAGGGCGTGTTCGGGGTGGCGACCGCCGCCCAGCGCATCCGCATCGACGAGCAGCAGACCCGTTTCGTCCTCAGCGTCGTGCGCGCCTACCCCCTGCAGGCGGCTGAAGCGGCGCTGCGCAATGGCGTGACGGAGCTTGGACTGGTCTATCTGGACGACCCGGTGCGAGATCCGCATTTCTACCTGACAGACCCGGACTGGCGCGACACCTTCATCGCCGACATGGTTCACCGAATGAGCGATTGCGGCGACCATGAGACCGGTTGCAAGCCGCGTTTCGACCGTGCGCAGTCCATGGTCTGGCACAGCGCCTTCTTCGCAATGGCCGCCCTGTTCAGTCTGATGCGTCTCTGCGCCCGCGATATCCGCACCGCGCTCGCCCGCCGCGACGAACAGACGACGCGGCTCGTGCTGCTGGCCGGGTTTATGATCTGTGCGACCGTGATCAACGCCGCCGTGACCGGCGCACTGTCGGGCACATTTGCGCGGTATCAGGCCCGCATTTCGTGGCTCATCCCCATGCTGGCGCTCATCATGAGCGCGGTGTTTGGCGCGAGGCAGGCGAAAAGGTTTGGCCGCACGGGCGCAGACGTCTAAGCAAGCCGTCCGCGCAAGGAATGCCCATGTCGATTGAAGACCTTATGGAGCTGGTGATTTCTCACCTGCCCAAACCGCTGCAAAGACTGGCGCGCCTGATTGATCCCGCCTTTATCCGGTTCGGCTTTGTCGGCGGCACGGGATTTATCGTGGACTGGATCGGTCTCAGCCTTCTGGTCCGGTTTGCACACTGGACGCCCTATAACGCCCGCTACCTGTCCTTTACCGTGGCCGTCGCCGCCACCTGGCTGTTGAACCGGACATGGACCTTCAAGCGCGCAAGCTCCAAGCCGACCCTGAAAGAGGTCGGCAGCTATGTCGCGGTGCAGCTGACCGGCGGCGTGGCCAATATCGGCGCCTATGCCCTGGCCCTGCATTTTGCGCCCGGGCTCAAGACCCTGCTGGTCGTGCCGCTCATCATCGGTTCCGCCATCGGCCTTTGCCTGACCTTCGCCGGATCGAAATATTGGGCCTTCAAGCGCGTCGCCTAGTCCCAGACTTACAAATATTTCAGTTAGGCAATTCGCCGCTGACACCCATAACGAAATTGTGATAGTGCGCTGCAACAGATTGCACCGCCCGCCATCCGCCCCTCATTCACGGATTTTCAACATGGCCGTTGTCGCCCTGAAGCCGCATGAAGTCACCAGCACGCTGCACGTCATCGAGCCGACGAGCCTGGAACTCACCATCCTGATGCCCTGCCTGAACGAGGCGGAAACCATCGAGATCGTGGTGAACAAGGCCATGACCTGGCTGAAGGCGTCCGGCCTGTCTGGCGAGGTGCTGATCGCCGACAATGGCAGCCGCGACGGCTCGCAGGCCATGGCCGAGGCGCTGGGCGCCCGCGTGGTGGCCGTGCCGGAAAAGGGTTATGGCGCAGCCCTGATGGGCGGCATCCGCGCCGCCCGCGGCAAGTATGTCATCATGGGCGATGCTGACGACAGCTACGACTTCTCCAAGCTCGACGCCTTTGTGGAGCGCCTGCAGGACGGCGCCGATCTGGTCATGGGCAACCGCTTCAAGGGCGGGATCGAAAAAGGCGCCATGCCTCCGCTGCATTACTGGCTGGGCAATCCCGTCCTGTCCTTCCTCGGCCGCCTGCTCTATTCCATTCCTGTGGGCGACTTCCACTGCGGACTGCGCGGCTTCGACCGCGACGCCATCCTGGCCCTGGGCCTGAAGAGCCCGGGCATGGAGTTCGCCAGCGAAATGGTGGTGAAGGCTTCTCTGGCCAAGCTGCCCATGGCCGAAGTGCCCACCACGCTGAAGCCCGACGGCCGCAGCCGGGCGCCGCACCTGAAGACCTGGCGCGATGGCTGGCGCCACCTGAAGTTCCTGCTGCTGCACAGCCCGAAATGGATGTTCATCTATCCGGGTCTGGCCCTGATGGCGGCGGGTCTGTTCGGCTCCATCCTGCTGGCGCCCGGCGCCGTGGCGATCACGCCGACCGTCGAACTCGACATCCATTCGCTGGTCGTGGCCTGCTTCGCCGTGCTGATCGGCACGCAGCTTGTCATGTTCGGCGCCCTCGCCCGTCGCTACGCCATGCTCGAAGGCGTTCTGCCCAATCCGTCCAGCTTCAAGAAGATCCTGCTGGGCATGGAGCTGGAGCCGATCCTGCGCGTTGCGGGCGTCATCTTCGCCGCGGGCGCCATTGGCGCTGTCTGGGCAGTGTCGACCTGGGCCGCCAACGGCTTTGGCCCGATTGTCTACAACAACGTGATGCGCGGCCTCGTGATCTCGTTGACGGCGATCACCGTTGCAGTGCAGATCGGGGCTGCAGGCGTTCTGGCCTCCATGCTGAACATCCGTCGCTGACGAGGTCATCCATTCATGCACAGGCTTCTGAGGCGATCTTGGGTACAGGTCGTAATTGGAACCCTGTTGCTGATGGCGGTCATTCTGGTGAACGGCCGCCCTTCGGTCTTCACCGATACTGACGACTATTACGCACAGGGGCGCGGCGCCGCTCACGCGGTCAAGCCGCTGGTTCAGCCGCTCGTCCACGCCCTCTTTCATCCCAAGAGCGCGCCGGACGACGACCGGACCTATCTGCAGGCGGAGGCCGACGAGGACCACACCTCCATGGCCGCCCGCTCGCCCTATTACGGCGTGTTCCTCTATGCGAGCTACAAGGCGGGCAGCCTGTGGATGCTGGCCCTGATCCAGTCGGCGATCGCCGCCTGGACCGTCTACACCGTCATTCTGGGCGTTGTCCGAGACCTGAAGGTCTGGACCTATCCGGCCATCATGCTGGGGCTGAGCCTCTTGTCCACGCTGCCCTTCTTCACCGGCTTCGCCATGCCTGACGTGTTCGCCTCATTGGGCGCGCTGGCGACCATCGGACTGGCGGTCGGCTGGACGCGCTATGGCTGGCTTCAGCGCGTCGGTCTGTTCGGCGTGATCACCATGTCCTTGTGGTTCCACACGTCGCATGTCCTGCTCGAACTGATCCTGGTCGTGTCGCTCTGCGCCGTGCTCTGGTGGTTCCATGCGGACACCAAGCGCATGGCCTTGACGGCCGGCGTCCTGATCGCCGTTGTAGCGTCCGCCTTCGCCTCGGACCGCGCCTATCATGACCTGGTGAAGTTCCGCACAGGCGAGGACCTGCACCGACCGCCATTCCTGATGGCGCGCGTTCTGGCGGACGGACCGGGCAGGCTCTATCTGCGCGACGCCTGCGCCAAGGCCACGCCCTATGTTCTGTGCCGCTACAAGCGCAACCCGCTGGACAATTCCGACGAGATCCTGTGGGCCGACGACCCGGCGCGCGGAATATTCAACGCCTCCAAGATCCCTGTGCGCATCGCATTGGAACGTGAGGAAAAGGCGTTCGTCATCGGGACCTTGACCCATTATCCGGTGTCGCAGCTCGCAGCCTCCCTGTCGAACTGGTGGGAACAGCTCAGCCTGATCGACCTGGCCGAGCCCCTGCGCGATCCGACCTATTATTTCGCCAATATCTATTGGAAGGACACCAGCCTGCCGGGCCTGATCCCGGGAGGACTGAAATGTGTGAAAACGCCGAAACTGTGCCGCCCCAACCTGAACATGGATGCGCTGGAATGGGTGCACGGCCTGACCATTCTGGCGTCCAGCCTCTTCCTTTTGTGGCGCTTTACGCGCCGCGACCTGATCGAGGCGCTGGCCGGACGCGAAGCGCTCAGCGTCGGTTCACGGCAATCCATCGTGGCCATGGCGGCGCTGGTGGTGGTGGCGGTGATCATGAATGCGGGCGTGACCGGCATATTGTCCGGCCCCTTCTCCCGCTATCACGCACGTATGGTCTGGCTGATCCCGGCATTGGCGTTTACGGTTCTGGCGAGTCACGGGCTGGGCTTCAACATCTTCAAAAAGACGGACGATCCGACGCCATAGAGGCGGACGGATAAACTCACACGATTGCAAGACGCGTTACATCAAAACGTAGTTCAGGGACGATAAGTCGGGCGGCATGCCAGGATACGTGTTTCACGACCCAAGCGGCCGCCGGGCCCGTAATGTCCGCCTGCTCAGCGGGGTTGCGGTGGCGTTGGTCTTCGCCATTTTCGCCGCCTTCGCCGCCAGTCTGGCCTTTGCGCCCCATGTGCCCGAAGTGCGCTTTCGCGACCCGCACACGCTCAAGGCGCTGAACGTCAAGATCCCGCACGGCCCCACGCCCTGGACCCGCCTGCCCCGCCCGCCCAAATCGCGCGGCTCAGGCCAGCGCCCCCTGTCGGTCGGCTTCTATGTCAGCTGGGACGAGCAGTCGGCCCAGGCCCTGCACGACCACATGGCAGAGCTGGACGTGATCGCGCCGCAATGGATTCTGGTCGATACGCCAGACGGGCAGGTCAATGTCACCGCCGACCCGCGCGCCGACGACATGCTGCGGCGCGCCAAGAAGCGCCCCGCCGTCATGCCCGTGGTTCACAACGCCAGCGATGGAACCTGGAACTCAAAGCCCATTGAGCAGCTGTTGCGCAATCCCAAGGCGCGCGCCGCCCTGATCCACAACCTGATCACTCTGGCTGAGCAGCGCGGCTATTCGGGCTATGTGTTCGACTTCGAGAACCTGTCGCCCGAGGCGCTGGCCCTCTACCCGGCCTTTATCTCCGACGTGAATACCGCCTTTAACCCCAGCGGTCGTGAAATCTGGGTGACCGTGCCCGTGGACGATACGGACTGGCCGCTCAAGGCGCTGCAAAACGCCTCCGACGCCATCATGCCCATGATGTATGACGAGCACTGGCAATCCGCCACGCCGGGGCCGGCCGCCTCCCAGGCCTGGTTCCAGGCCAAGCTGTCGGAATATCTGCGCGGCCTTGATCCCAACAAGATCATCCTGGCCCTGGGCTCATACGGATATGACTGGACCAGGGGCGCAAATCTGGCCCAGGCCATCACCTTCCACGAGGCGATGCAGGCGGCCCATGACGCCTCGGTGCCGGTCACCTTCGACCGCACCGCGCTCAATCCCATGTTCCGTTACGCCGATGACAAGGGCAAGGCTCACGAGGTCTGGTTCCTCGACGCCGCCACCATGTACAACCAGATCCATGTCGCCGACGCCTGGCGTCTGCGCGGATACGCGGTCTGGCGCATGGGCTCCGAGGATCCCGGCGTCTGGTCCCTGCTGGGTCGCAGCTACGACACGGCCAACATCAACAACCTGCCCGAAATGCCCGCAAGTCAGGACATTGACTTCAATGGCTTCGGAGAGGTGATGAATGTGTCCGAAAAACCGGCGCCGGGGCGTCGTCGACTGACGCTGGACAAGCCGACCGGCCTGGTCACCAACGAGATTGTCGATATCTATCCCTCCGCCTGGGTGGTGCAGCGTCTGGGGCAGAGCCCCGGCAAGGTCGCCCTGACATTTGACGACGGACCGGACCCGCGCTGGACCTCGAAAATTCTCGACATTCTGAAGGAGAAGCAGGTCAAGGCCACCTTCTTCGTCATCGGGCGAAACATGGAGGACTATCCCGAACTGGTCGCGCGCGAGGTGAGCGAGGGCCACATTGTCGGTAGCCACAGCTTCACCCATCCCAATATAGCCGAAGAGCCGCCCAGCGCCGTACCGCTGGAGTTCAATCTGACGCAGCGACTGTTTCAGGTCGTCACGGGCAAGACCCTGCGCTTTTTCCGCCCGCCCTATCTGGGCGACGCCTCGCCCTCGACGGCGGCGGAACTGGCGCCGCTGCTGATCGCTGAAAAGCTCGGCTATGTGACGGTGGGCCTGAGGATCGACCCGGACGACTGGAACCGGCCCGACGCCGATCTGATCGTCAGCCGCACCCTGGCGCGACTTCAGGACGACAATCCGGAGACGGGTGGACAGGTAGTTCTGCTGCACGATTCCGGCGGCAATCGCAGCCGCACCATCGCCGCCCTGCCCAAGCTGATCGACGCGCTGCGCGCTCATGGCTATCAGATCGTCACGGTCGCGGACCTGATCGGCATGCCTGCGGCCCAGGCCATGCCGCCCGCCACCCGCGACCCCTTCCAGTTGACGCTTGATCGCACCGTGTTCAGCACCGTGCGCGGCTTTGACAAGTTCATCGCGGCGCTGTTCCTTTCAGCCATTCTGATCGGCCTTGCGCGCCTGATCTTCCTGGCCGTGCTGGCGCTCTATCACCGCGCTGTCATCGACCGGCGCACGCCGGAGGAGATCCCGCCCGGGACGGGTCCCTTCGTCACCGTGCTGATCCCCTGTTATAATGAAGAGGCGGTGATCGTCTCCTCGATCCGCCAGGTTCTGGACTCCCACTGGACCAACATGGAAGTCCTCGTCATAGACGACGGCTCCAAGGACAACACCTCAGCCGAGGTTCAGAAGGCCTATAGCGATCATCCCATGGTGCGGTTGCTGCGGTTCGAGAACGGCGGCAAGGCCATGGCGCTCAATCGCGGTCTGGCCCTGGCCAAGGGCGATATTGTCGTGGCGCTCGACGCTGACACCCTGTTCGCCAAGTCGACGATCGGACGGCTGGCCCGCTGGTTCCGCGACCCGCGCGTGGGGGCCGTGGCGGGCAACGCCCTGGTCGGCAATCAGGTCAACACGGTCACGCGCTGGCAGGCGCTGGAATATGTCTCCGCCCAGAATCTGGAGCGTCGCGCCCTGGCGGCGCTGGGGACGGTGACCGTTGTGCCCGGCGCGGTCGGCGCCTGGCGGCGTCAGACCCTGGAAGCCCTTGGCGGCTTTCCCCATGACACGCTGGCGGAGGATCAGGACCTGACGCTCGCCGCCCAGTCGGCCGGCTGGGTGGTCGAGTTCGACCCCGAGGCTGTGGCCTTTACCGAGGCGCCCGAAACGGTGGCGGGACTTCTGAAACAGCGCTTCCGCTGGTCGTTCGGCACGCTGCAATGCGTATGGAAACACCGCAAGGACCTGTTCAATCCCAGGCGCCCCGCTCTGGGCTTTCTGGCCCTGCCGCAGATCTGGCTGTTCCAGATCTTCCTGACCACCGCGGCGCCTCTGGTCGATCTGGCGGCCATATTCAGTCTGATTTCTGCGGGCTTTGACCGCCTGTCGCATCCGGGCGAGTGGAACAGCGAGGGTCTGACCCGCGCGCTGCTCTACTGGGCGGCCTTTGTGCTGGTCGATCTGGCGGCGGCCTCCATCGGCATGGCGCTGGAGCGCCGCGCGCCCTGGAGCAGCCTGGCCTGGCTTCCGGCGCAACGATTCGGCTATCGGCAACTGATGTATTATGTGGTGGTCAAGGCCGTGGTCAGCGCGATCCATGGGCGCCGGGTCGAGTGGGGCTCGCTCCAGCGCACCGCCAGCGCCGTGGTGGACACCCGCGGCGACAGCGCCGGCGCCGACAAGGCGCAAGCCAAACCGGGCGCCCCTGCGTAACGCCTCGACAGGGGCCGTGGAGCGTGTAGCATTCGCCCTGATCTGAACCTGAGGGGGCGTCCAGCGGGTTCAGCGACATTGCTTGACGCACCGGCGCCAATGACCGGTGCGCATGGGAAGGAAAACGACGTGGGCAAACCGATGAGCCGGGCTGGTAAACTTCTTTGTGCGGTCGCTGCTGTGGCCCTGGCGGGGACGGTCGTCACCCTGTCAGGTTGCGGTCAGGGCAAGGGCGCCGCTCAGGTCGATCAGGCCAGACTGCTGGCCGCCGACAAGGAGCCGGGCAACTGGATGAGCCATGGCCGCACCTGGTCCGAGCAGCGTTTCTCGCCGCTCGACAAGGTCAATGCCAGCAATGTGGGCAATCTGGGCCTGGCCTGGAGCTTCCAGCTCTCCACCAACCGCGGCGTGGAGGTGACGCCCGTCGTCGTCGACGGGACCATGTATGTCACCTCGTCCTGGAGCGTGGTCTACGCCCTGAACGCCAAGACCGGCGCGCTTCTGTGGAAATATGACCCGCAGGTCCCGCGTGAGACCGGCAAGTTCGCCTGTTGCGACGTGGTCAATCGCGGCGTCGCCGTCTGGAAGGGCAAGGTCTATGTCGCCGCCCTGGACGGCCGTCTGATCGCGCTGGACGCCAAGTCCGGCCAACCGGCCTGGAGCGTCAACACCACCGACCCCAAGCTGCCCTACACCATCACCGGCGCCCCGCGCGTCTTCAAGGACAAGGTGGTGATCGGCAATGGCGGCTCTGAATATGGCGTGCGCGGCTATGTCACCGCCTATGACGCCGCAGACGGCAAGCAACTCTGGCGCTTCTATACAACGCCGGGCGACCCGTCCAAGCCGCAGGAGTCGAAGGCCCTGGAGATGGCCGTCAAGACCTGGCAGGGCGACTGGTTCAAGCAGGGCGGCGGCGGCGGATCACCGTGGGACTCCATGTCCTACGACCCCGATCTGAACATGCTCTATTTCGGCACCGGAAACGGCGCCCCCTGGGACCAGACCTCGCGCTCCAAGGGTCAGGGGGACAATCTGTTCCTGTCCTCGATCGTGGCGGTGGACGCCGATACGGGCGAATACAGGTGGCACTATCAGACTACGCCGGGCGACACCTGGGACTTCGACTCCACCCAGACCGTCACCCTGGCGGACCTGACCATCGACGGCCAGCCGCGCAAGGTGCTGATGCAGGCCGCCAAGAACGGCTTTTTCTATGTGATCGACCGGACCAACGGAAAGCTGCTCAGCGCCCATAATTACGTGACCACCAGCTGGGCCAGCAGCGTCGATCCGGCGACAGGCCGTCCCATCGAACAGGGCGACCCGCGTTACAAGAAGGGGCCGGCCATCGTCATGCCGTCCAGCTTCGGCGGACATAACTGGCATCCCCAGTCCTTCAGCCCCAAGACGGGTCTGGTCTATCTTCCGGCGCAGGACGTGCCGGGCGTCTATGGCACGGACGACAAGTACGCCTACAAGAACGGCGAGTGGAACACGGCCAACGACACCAGGCTGAACAGTCTGCCGGACGACAAGAAGGCCCGCGCGGCCATGAAGAACTCCATGCGCGGCATGCTCGTGGCGTGGGATCCGGTCGCTGGCAAGGAAGCCTGGCGCGCCGAGCACAAGGGCCCCTGGAACGGCGGCACCATGGCCACAGCCGGTGGTCTTGTCTTCCAGGGCACGCTGGACGGCAAGTTCAACGCCTATGACGCGTCCAACGGCAAGCCGCTCTGGACGACCGACGCCTATGCCGCCGTCCTGGCTGGGCCCATGACCTATGAGGTCGACGGCGAACAGTATGTGGCCGTGGGCGCAGGCTTCGGATCCGTCTTCTATCTGGTGGCGGGCTTTGCGCTCGACCATCCGGGCAACCCGGAAAATGGCCGCATTCTGGTCTACAAGCTGGGCGGAACGGCCACCCTGCCCAAGCCCGACATGACCAAGATCGCCGTGCCCAAGCCGCCAGCCGACGCCGCCTCGGCCCAGATCGTGGCGACCGGTCATGCGACCTACAACAAGTATTGCCTGGTCTGCCATGGCTATAACGCCATTGGCGGCGGCGTGATCCCGGACCTGCGCTATTCCAGCCTGATCGGCGACGATACGGGCTTCAAGGGCGTGGTGCTGCGCGGGGACCGCAAGTCCAATGGCATGGTCAGTTTCGCCAGCACCCTGTCGGCGACCGACGCGGACGCCATCCGCGCCTATCTGATCCATGAGGCCAACGGCGCCTATGCCGCGGAACAGGCTCCGGCAGCCAAATAGGCTCCGGCGACCCGGGACTCAACCCTCTGACGGACAGGGCCCCCTCTCTTCACCGGGAGGGGGCCTTTTTCCTGGCGTCTATCTCTCGTCCGGATCGGCGTCGCCAAAGCCCGGCAGAGACCAGCCCAGAGCCAGCCCGCCGCCGCGCAGACCAAAGGTGATCAGGGCGCCGATCAGGCCCGCCATATATTCTTCGGCCCCGATCAGGGTCAGGCCGACAAAGACGCTGGCCCCCAGGGCGGCGGCGGAGACATAGATCTCCCGGCTGAGCAGGATCGACGGCCGCCCCGCCAGAACGTCGCGCACAATCCCGCCGAATGAGCAGGTCAGCACCCCCATCACCACGCTGACCAGCGGCGGCGCGCCATATTCGGCTGCCTTGGCCGTGCCGATCACGGCATATGCGGCCAGGCCCAGAGCGTCCAGCCAGAGCAGCACAGGCACGTTCCAGCGTCTGGCGCCCAGCGCCCAGACCAGTCCCGCGACGGCGATGCACACGGCCACATAGCGCGGATCATGCACCCAGAAGACTGGCGCGCCGAGCAGAAGGTCGCGCAGCGTCCCGCCGCCAACGCCGGTCACGGCGGCGAAAAAGGCGAAGGTGACAATGGTCTGCCCCCGCCGCGCCGCCGCCAGGGCGCCCGTGGCGGCAAACACAGCGACGCCGGCATAGTCGAGCAGCGCCAGAACCGACGCACTGGGCGCAATTGTCATCTACCAGACGCCCTCATTGACCATGTCTTTCCAGGGCGCGGCGGGCGCCAGGGCTGCGCCCTTCTGCAACAGTTCGACCGAAATCCCGTCCGGAGAACGGACAAAAGCCATATGACCGTCGCGCGGCGGACGATTGATCGTGACGCCAATGGCCGACAGCCTTTCGCAGGCGGCGTAGATATCGTCGACCTCATAGGCCAGATGGCCGAAATTGCGGCCGCCGTCATAGGCCTGTTCATCCCAGTTATAGGTCAGCTCCACCAGCGGCGCCTGATCGGCCCGGGCCCGCTCCAGGTCCTCCGGCGCGGCCAGAAACACAAGGGTGAACCGCCCGCCAGCATTCTCGTAACGCTTCACCTCCACCAGACCCAACCCGTCGCAATAGAAGCGCTTGGCCGCGTCAATATCGGTCACGCGGACCATGGTATGCAGATACTTCATCGAAAAGACTCCAGTGACATCAGAAATCAGGCTTCGCGGGTCTGCTTGCGCCAGAGCGAGGCATATTCCCCGTCTCTCGCCAGCAGGTCATCATGTCGGCCCTGTTCGACCACGCGGCCGGAACGGATCACCAGGATGAGATCGGCGTCGGCGACGGTGGACAGGCGGTGGGCCACAACCACCATGGTGCGCCCTGCTCGCGCGCGCCTCAAGGTCTGCTGGATGGCGGCTTCGGTGCGGCTGTCCAGGGCGCTGGTTGCCTCATCGAGGATCAACACCCGCGGATCGGCCAGAAGCGCGCGGGCGAGCCCCACCCTCTGACGCTCCCCGCCTGACAGTTTCAGGCCGCGCTCGCCGACCTTAGTGGCCAGCCCCTCCGGCAGGGCGCGAATGAAGGGGCCCAGCTCGGCCGCCTCCGCCGCCGCCCAGATCTCATCCTCGCCAGCCTCAGGACGGGCAAACGCGATATTGGCGCCAAGACTGTCATTGAACAGGGCCACATCCTGCGGCACCAGCGATACTGCCCGGCGAAGGTCCTTCAGCCGAACCTTGCGCAGATCCACCCCGTCCAGCGTGACCGCGCCTTCCTGGGGGTCGATCAGCCGCAGGGCCAGGCGCACCAGGGTCGTCTTGCCTGCGCCGGAAGGGCCGACAAAGGCAACTGTCTGGCCGGGCTGCACCTCGAAGCTGATATCAGACAGCCCCTCGACCCGCGCGCCATGGCGAAAGCTGACATGATCAAAGGCCAGCCGTCCGCCGCGCCCCGCATCGGCGGGCGGCAGCCCCACGGCGTCCGGCGCATCGGCGATGTCCAGCTTCTGCTGGGTCAGGTCCAGCATGGCCTCCATATCGATCATGGACTGCCGGATTTCACGATAAGCGAAGCCCAGTATGTTCAGCGGCTGATAGAGCGAGATCAGGATCAGGATCGAGGCCGTCACATCGCCCGGCCCCATGCGCCCGCTGGCCGCCTCCATGCCGGCAAGGATCGCCATGACGGCCAACCCAAGGCTCATGATAGCGCCCTGGACCATGTTCAACAGCGCCAGAGACACATTGGCCTCGTTCGACGCCGCGCCATAGACTTCCAGCGCCCGCTCATAGCCCGCGCTGGCCCGGCCTTCCGCGCCAAAGGCCTTGACGGTTTCATAGTTCAACAGCGCATCCACCGCCCGGCCCGACGCCTCGGAATCGGCCTCGTTCAATCGTCTGCGGTGCGAAATGCGCCAGTCAGAGATTGCAAAGGTGAACACGCCATAGATGAAGACCGTGACCACCGCCGTCGCGGCAAAGCGCCAGTCATAGGCCTTGGCCAGAACGCCCGCTGCGAAGATCAGCTCAAGCGCCGTTGGCGCCAGGTTGAACACCAGCACCCGCAGCAGGAAATCCACCGCCCGCGCGCCGCGATCCACGGTGCGAGACAGGGCGCCGGTGCGCTTGGTCTGGTGGAAATCGATAGACAGGCGCAGGGCATGCTCAAACGCCTCTGCACCCGCCCGGCGCTGGGCCGCGATCGCCACCTTGCCAAAGACGATGTCTCGCAATTGCGGCGCAGCGGCGGACAGGAAACGGATCACCGACCAGCCGATCGCCAAGGCCGCGAAACTCCAGCCCAGCTGCACTGCTGCATGGGCGTGGCGCGTCAGGCTGTTGACGGCCCGGCCCAACAGAAGGGGCGCCATGACGCCGGTCAGCTTGCCCGCGACCGTCAGCACCAGAGCGACCGTCAACCGCAAGCCCAGTTGCGGCGCGTGCGAGCGCAGCACCAGCCGCGCCAGATCCATCATGGCGCGCGAAAAGACCAGACGCGGCCGGGCGTCTGGCGTTTCTCCCTTGGGCATGTTGCGTCTCATGGACCCGCTCATCCGGCGCTTCCCGTCAGGGCGCGCTGCGCGGAATCAAATATCAGGGTCGATTGCTGGCCGCCGCCGGGCGTTCGCCAGTCCAGGCGCCAGGCGCCGTCTTCCCGCGTCGCACGATAGACTCCATTGAGGGGAGCTGACGCCTTGACCAAAAGCTGAAGATCCGCAGCGCCTTCGGGGGTCTGCACCTGCACCCGGTGAGCGCCAAGCGTCAGGGGACGATTGACCGCCGGCGTGGCGAAGCGGCCCATGGCGTCGGCCTTGCCAGACCCCGCCGCCTCATCATCCACAAACAGGCGAACCGTTGAACCGGGCTTGGCCATGCCAGAGGCCACCGCCCCGCCGCCGCCGTCAAAATCCAGCCCCACAATGACGGGGCGGGCGACAGGATTGGCCACCGCGAGTGCGCCATAACCGGCCCGCGCCACAACGCCAGCCAGGGCGCCGGCCGGCAGCAGGATCACCGCGCCCTCCGCATGGACATCGCGCCCCGCCCGTTCCGCCGTCAGGGCCAGCATACGCGGCTCGCGCGATACAGGTATGGTGAAGCTCCAAGCCCCGTCCGGACCCGATGTCATGCCCCAGGACTGTCCTTCCGGAGACGACAGACGCACAATCGAATCCGGGGCCGCGCGCCCGGTCAGTGTGACCATGGCGTCAGAGGTGTGAACAGCCGTCTGGACCGTCGGCGCGACCACATAGTCTGACGCCTGGGGATCGCCCGACGCCTCGCTCGCCACCTGATTGTCGCTTCCCCGGCTCTGGCCGCAGCCGCAGAGGGGCAGGATCAGGACAGCAACCGACAGGGCAAGCTCAGCAATGCGGCGGGGCTGCGCCGCTTTCTGGCATCGGACGGTCGTCATCATAGGATTGAGCGGTCCCTGTCATGTTCGGCGCGCAAAAAATCAGGTGCGCTGCATATGTGGTAAATCATCTTCAATCGAAAGGATGCAAGCTAAGGCCCACGATTTGAAGATCGCCAACGCGCTCCGACCGCAGAAAGCTTGAGATGGATAGCCAGACCGCCTCCGACCAGACCACCGCGCCCCAGACCTCAAGCCTGTCGGTATGCCTGTTCTGTGGATCGTCAAATACGACCGACCCCGCCTATCTGGAGGGGGCGGCGCAATTTGGCCAGATCCTTGCGGCCGAAGGCGTGCGTCTGGTCTATGGCGGCGGCGGCGTGGGCCTGATGGGCAAGGCGGCGCGCGGCGCCCATGACGCCGGCGGCAAGGTCTACGGCATTATCCCCGAGTTTCTGCGCACCCGGGAAGTCATATATGACGAGGTGGAGACCCGCGTCGTGGCGAACATGCATGAACGCAAGCGCCTGATGTATGAGGCCTCTGACGCCTTTGCCGTCTTTCCGGGCGGAATCGGCACCTTGGAAGAGGTGGTGGAGCTCATCTCCTGGCGCCGCCTCGATCTGCACCGCAAGCCGATCATCTTTGCGGACCTGAACGGCTTCTGGCAGCCCTTCTTTGATCTGATCGACCACACCATCGCCCACAAGGTCACGCCCGATTGGGTGCCGTCGACCTGGGCTTCGGTCGGCGCGGTGGACGAGGTCCTGCCCGCCATCCGGCGTTTGCTGGCCCAGGCGCCCGGCAATGGACCGGACTCGGTGCTGTCTCGCGCCTGAGCCATAAAAAAACGGCGGGCCCAAAGGCTCGCCGTTTCTCTATGTCAGTGAAGCGGCCTTGCGCTCAGTCGTCCCGGTGGACGCGCTCGCGACGCTCATGCCGCTCCTGGGCCTCCAGGCTCAGTGTGGCGATGGGTCGCGCATCCAGACGCGCCAGACCAATCGGCTCGCCGGTCTCTTCGCAATAGCCATAGGACTGGTCTTCTATTCTGCGGATGGCGGATTCGATCTTGGAAATCAGCTTTCTCTGCCGATCCCGCGTGCGAAGTTCCAACGCACGGTCCGTCTCAGAAGAAGCACGGTCCGCCAGATCCGGGTGGTTTTCCGTTTCAGTCTGAAGGTGGCTCACTGTCTCGCGGGATTCCCGAAGGATATCCTCTTTCCAGTTCAACAGCTTGTTTTTGAAGTATTCAAGCTGACGGTCGTTCATAAACGGCTCGTCTTCATGGGGCCTGTAATCATCAGTGGACATGGTGGCCCCGACTACACTTTTTACTGCCGCGGTCGTCTGCATTCGACAGTCTCACGCTATGGAAACGCGCCCCCTACAAGCGCGCGGCTGCTTATACCATCTAATTTTGAGTGATCAACGCGGCGATAGCGTCACACGAAATTGTCACCGATCAAATCGCACGCTGGGACATTTCCTGCTTGGCCAGCTCCACAGCGGCGCGGGTCTCGATTTCGTTCAGAACCTGCTCCAGCTGCGGATCGGCCGTATCGCCGCGCGCTTCCTGCACCGCGCCCGCCAGATCGCTCAGCGCGCTGACGGCGCCGGCGCCATTGTCCAGAATGGCCAGCTTGATCCTGTCTAACTGGTCCAGGATCTTGCTGGCGCGACGCACGGCGCGCTTGCGACGCTCCAGGGGACCTGTAGCCTCCTGCATGGCCAGAAGCGCATCCAGCCCGGCGATGGGCGCAGCGTCCGCCGTCCGCGCCGCCGGGGCTGTCGCGCCCGGAGCGCGCGCATCGGCGACCGAAAAGCCTTCGCCGGAGGCTCGCGCCCGCCCGCCTGCAGCAGGCGCGACGCCGCCACTGGATGATGGTCCATTCACCTTCATGCTGAAGCTATCCCTTGCATGGGGCAAGAATTGCGCCCGGAGGCTTGCACATTTGTTAACAGAGGGAAAAACTTGCCGAGCGGAAGGTTTCGTTAACCTTTAAGGCTGTTGTTTTTACTACATTTTTCTTTTTTTGAACTGGCATGAAAGTCGCAAGCCAGCTGACACACGCCACGCTCCTCAAAGGACGCGGCCAGTAAACTGAGGCTTTCGGATCATGGCAAAACTCTGGCTGAGTCTGTCGCTTGCGCTGATGGTGGCCCTTGGCCTGACTGGCGCCGCGAACGCGCGCTCCAGAATCAAGGACATTGTCAGCTTTGAAGGCGTGCGCTCCAACGAACTGGTGGGCTATGGACTGGTGATGGGCCTGAACGGCACGGGCGACAGCCTGCGCAACGTGCCCATGACCAAGCAGAGCCTGGCCTCGATGATGGAGCGGATGGGCGTCAACACCCGCGACGCCAATATCGACACCAAGAACATAGCCGCCGTCATGGTCACGGCCAAGCTGCCGGCCTTCGCCGCGACCGGCTCCAAGATTGATGTGAACGTCTCCTCCATGGGCGACGCCAAGAGCCTGCTTGGCGGCACGCTGCTGGTCACCTCTCTCATGGGCGCCGACGGCGAGGTCTATGCGGTCGCCCAGGGCACGGTGGAGACCGGTTCGGTCTCGGCGTCCGGCGCCTCAGGCACCTCCTTCACCCGCGGCGTGCCCACCGCCGGTCGCATCGCCAGCGGCGCCGAGGTGGAGCGTGAAGTGGGCTTCAAGCTCGGCAGCATGGAAAAGATGCGCCTTTCCCTGCGCAATCCGGACTTCACCACCGCGCGGCGCATCGCTGAAGAGATCAACCGCAACTATCCGGGCGTCGCCGCCGCCGACAATCCGACCATTGTCACCGTCACCCTGCCCGCCTCGGGCAATCTGGTCAGCTTCATCACCTCCATCGAACAGCTGGAGGTCGAACCCGACAGCCCGGCCAAGGTGGTGATCAACGAGGTCGACGGCGTGGTCGTGGTCACGGGCGAGGTCCGGGTCTCCAAGGTGGCGATCGATCAGGGCAATCTGTCGATCAGCGTTTCAGAAAAGCCTCAGGTCAGCCAGCCCGGCGCCTTCAGCCAGGGACAGACCACGGTGACGCCCAACTCCGCCGTCAAGGTCGATGAGGAAAAGGGCAAACGCTTCATGATCATGCAGGCGGGCGTCTCGCTTGAAAGCCTGGTCAAGGGTCTGAACGCACTGGGCGTCACGCCGCGCGACATGATCTCCATCCTGCAAAGCATCAAGGCGGCGGGCGCGCTGCAAGCCGATATCGAGGTGCTGTAATGTCCGACCCGACCCTGACGCCGGATATCAGCCTGTCCATCCCTGCCGGCCTGAGCGCTGTTCGCACGGGCCCGGACGCCACGCGCTCAAGGATCGCCAGTACGGCCAAGCAGTTCGAGGCCACATTCCTGTCCTCCATGCTTGGCTCCATGTTCCAGGGCCTGTCGACGGAAGGCATGTTTGGCGGCGGCGCCGGCGAGCAGGCCTTCCGCTCCTTCCTCACCGACGCCATGTCCAAGCAGATGGTCAATCATGGCGGCGTGGGTCTAGCCCCCGCCATTCAGAAGGAAATGCTGCGGTTACAGGGCCTGAGCGACACGCCTCAAACCGGCGCGGCCCGATCGGCCGGCCCTGTTCCTTCCACTAATAAATCAACCATTTCAAAAACTTACGGGTCAGGCGCGAGCGAAAAAGCAGCGCGCGCGGCCTATGCAGGAGCGCATTGATGAGTATCTCAGCCCATAACGCCGAAGACCGGATCGACCAGATCATCATCCTGACAGAGCGCCTGACGGATATGATCGCCGCTGAAACCCGCGCCTTCGAGGCCAACCGCCCGCAAGACGTGGCCGCCACGGTCGGCGAAACCGCCAAGCTCGCCAATATCTATCGCATGGAATCGGCGCGCCTGAAGCAGGACCCGGCCCTGCTGCACAAGGCGGATCTGAAACAGCGCGTCGCGCTGGTGAGGGCGACGGAAGCCTTCGACGCCGTCCTGGCGCGCCACGGTCGGGTGCTGGAATCCGCCAAAAGCATTACAGAAGGTCTGGTTCAGGCCATCGCCAAGGAAGTCGCCTCGACCCGGGTCAAGGCGGCAGGCTACACAGATCTGGGCCGCGCCACGCCCGTCAATGGCACCGCCATCACATTGAACAAGCGCGCCTGACGCGATCGCCGCGGGGGTGGCTCGCGCCCTCCCGCGGTCATTCCCGGGCCCGGCGCAGGCCCGGCTTGCGGATAATCCGATCTGACTGGATCGGATCTTGGTCATAAACCTCTATAATCAGATCAATTTCTGCGACGGACCGGTATCGGCGCCGTCGGAAACAGCTCTAGGACACCATGAACAGGTCGCCGTCTTCCCGGCCCAGAACCGGTTGCGGGACCTGACTGGGCCACAGCTCGCCCGTCAGCCAGTCCCACATGCCGTCGATCTCGAAGGCGGCCAGGCTATCTGGATCATATTCGGTCACCGTCTTGCCGTAACGCACCGCATTCTGGAAGGCCGCCCGATACCGCAGACCAATGGGCGCCACAGGCAGGCCCAGTTCGATCAAGGTCTGATAGGTGTCCAAAATCACCTTGGGTTCGTCACCGCCGCGCCGCGACGGCGCCTGATTGATGACGAACATCGCCTTCTTGTTCATCTTGGTGACCAGTTCCACCGTGCGCACGATGGCGGTCAGGTCGAAATAGGCTGGCCGCACCACCACAAGGCAGGCATCAGCCCAACGTATGGCCTCGATACATTCCATGTCCGTGGAGGGGCGCGTGTCGATCACCATCAGATCGTAACCCTGACGGGACGCCGCCAGCCGATGGGTGAACAGGCCGCCGGTCGTGACAGAGGTGACTTCAGGGGTCTGGGTGTGCTTGCGTCGTTCCGCGTACCAGGCGCAGGCTGAGGCCTGTGGATCAATATCGGCCACAATTGTTTTGTAACCTGCAGCCTGGGCGGCGACCGCCATGTGCACAGCGACAGTGGTTTTGCCCGTCCCACCCTTTCGCGAAAGCACTGCTAAGGTCCGCATGTTAGTCCTCTAAAGGGCGACAGGCGCCGTAATTGCGGCACAAAGAAACGCCGCGGATGAATCAGGTCATCCGTTGCACAAGCCCCGTCGCCATTGACCGAGTCGTACAACGCGGTGTGTTACTGGACGAATCTCTTCGCCTAATTGGGTTAACGATTTATGCCGACCGGTTAAGGTTCACCTATTGTTCTGGTGCAGTTGGGGCGTTACCATCCCTACATCTGCGGTCTCACATTACACCACGCTGCCGTCTTTTGGCGACTCTACCCTCCGGCCCTTCCACACGATTTCGAGCTGGTCTGCGCATGTCTGATCCTACGTCCTTCATCCGGGTGCGCGGCGCGCGCGAGCACAATCTCAAAGGCGTGGACGTCGATATACCGCGCGGACAGCTGGTCGTGCTGACGGGCCTGTCCGGATCGGGCAAAAGCTCGCTGGCTTTCGACACCATCTATGCCGAGGGCCAGCGTCGCTATGTAGAGAGCCTGTCAGCCTATGCCCGGCAGTTTCTGGAACTGATGGGCAAGCCGGACGTCGATCTGATCGAAGGCCTGTCTCCGGCCATCTCCATCGAGCAGAAGACGACCTCCAAGAACCCTCGCTCCACCGTGGGCACGGTCACGGAGATCCACGACTATATGCGCCTTCTGTGGGCGCGGGTGGGCGTGCCCTATTCCCCCGCCACCGGCCTGCCGATCGAGAGCCAGACCATCAGTCAGATGGTCGACAAGATCACCGCCCTGCCCGACGGCGTTCGCCTGAACCTGCTGGCCCCCGTGGTGCGCGGCCGCAAGGGCGAATATCGCAAGGAAATGGCGGAGTGGCAGCGCGCGGGCTTTCAGCGCGTCAAGATCGACGGGACCCTCTATCTGATCGAGGAGGCGCCCGTCCTCGACAAGAAGTTCAAGCACGATATCGACATTGTGGTCGACCGGGTGGTGGTCAAGTCGGGCATCGACCAGCGTCTGGCCGACAGCCTGGAAACGGCGCTGCGTCTGGCCGATGGTCTGGCCACCGCCGAATATGCCGACCTTCAGCCGGGCGAGACCGAGCCTAGGGTGATCCTGTTTTCGGAAAAGTTCGCCTGTCCTGTGTCGGGCTTTACGATCACCGAGATCGAGCCCCGGCTCTTTTCCTTCAACAACCCCTTCGGCGCCTGCCCGACCTGCGACGGGCTGGGCCAGAAACTGACCTTCGACCCGGACCTGATCGTTCCCGATGCGGACAAGAGCCTGCATCACGGCGCCGTCGCCCCCTGGGCGCGCGGCCCCTCCCCGCTCTATACCCAGACCCTGCAGGCCCTGGCGGCGCACTACGCCTTTTCCATGGACGCCCCCTGGCGCGATCTGTCCGAGGCGGCGCGCAAGGTGGTGCTGCAGGGGACGGGCGCGGAAAAGGTCAAGTTCGTCTATGACGATCAGGCCCGCCGCTATGAGGTGGTCAAGCCTTTCGAGGGCGTCATGCCCAATCTGGAGCGACGCTGGCGCGAGACCGATTCGGCCTGGGTGCGCGAGGAACTGGGCCGCTACCAGTCCAACACGCCTTGCGAGGCCTGCGGCGGCCAGCGTCTCAACCCCGAGGCCCTGGCGGTCAAGGTCGGCGCCCACTCCATCGCACAGGTCTCGGCCCTGTCCATCAAGGATGCGCGCGGCTGGTTCGAAGCGCTGGAGCCCACCCTGTCGCCCAAGGATCTGGAAATCGCGCGGCGCATCCTGAAGGAGATCAATGACCGCCTGCGGTTTCTCAATGATGTGGGGCTGGACTATCTGAACCTGGCCCGCGCGTCGGGCACCCTGTCCGGGGGCGAAAGCCAGCGAATCCGGCTGGCCTCCCAGATCGGCTCCGGCCTGACGGGCGTGCTCTATGTGCTGGACGAGCCTTCCATCGGCCTTCACCAGCGCGACAACACCCGCTTGCTGGTCTCTCTGAAAGGCCTGCGCGACCTTGGCAATTCGGTCCTGGTGGTCGAGCACGATGAAGAAGCCATCATGACGGCGGACTATGTGATCGATATGGGCCCGGCGGCCGGAGTCCATGGCGGCGAGATCGTCGCGCAAGGTTCGCCGCAGGACATCATGGACACCCCCGCCAGCGTCACAGGCCAGTACCTGACCGGCGCGCGCGAAATCCCGATCCCCGACATGCGCCGTCCGATCAACCGGAAGAAGATGCTGAAGGTCTCCGGCGCGCGGGGCAATAATCTGAAAAATGTCACGGGCGAGATCCCCGTCGGGGTCTTCACCTGCATCACCGGCGTCTCCGGCGGCGGCAAGTCCACCTTTACGCTGGAGACCCTCTACAAGGCCGCGGCGCGACGTCTGAACAACGCCTCCGACGCCCCCGCCGCTCATGACCGGATCGAAGGGCTGGAGCATTTCGACAAGGTCATCGACATCGACCAGAGCCCGATCGGCCGTACGCCGCGCTCAAATCCGGCCACCTATACCGGCGCCTTCGGTCCTATCCGCGACTGGTTTGCGGGCCTGCCGGAATCCAAGGTGCGCGGCTACGGGCCGGGACGCTTCTCGTTCAACGTCAAGGGCGGTCGGTGCGAGGCCTGCCAGGGCGACGGCGTGATCAAGATCGAGATGCACTTCCTGCCGGATGTCTATGTCACCTGCGACATCTGCAAGGGCAAGCGCTACAACCGCGAGACCCTGGAAATCCTTTTCCGGGGCAAGTCCATCGCCGACGTTCTGGACATGACGGTCGAAGAGGCGGCCGAATTCTTCAAGGCCGTGCCGCCCATCCGCGACAAGATGGCGACGCTGAAGCGCGTCGGTCTGAGCTATGTCAAGGTGGGCCAGCAGGCTACAACCCTGTCGGGCGGGGAAGCTCAGCGGGTCAAGCTGTCCAAGGAGTTGTCACGCCGCGCCACCGGCCGCACGCTCTACATCCTGGATGAACCCACCACGGGTCTACATTTTGAAGACACCAAGAAGCTTCTGGAGGTGCTCCACGAACTGGTCGATCACGGCAATACGGTCGTCGTGATCGAGCACAATCTCGACGTGGTCAAGACCGCCGACTGGCTGCTGGATTTTGGTCCCGAGGGCGGCGATGGCGGCGGTCTGATCGTGGCCAGCGGCACGCCGGAAACGGTGGCCGCCGATCAGGACAGCTGGACAGGACGCTATCTGGCGGAATTGCTGGCGCGGCATGAGACGCGACGCCTCGCACGCGTGGCGCAGATCAGGGCCGGGTCCGGCTCAGCCACGAAAACGCCGGCAAAGGCCGGGGCGAGCCGCAAGCCCCAGACCGCCTGACCTGGCGCCCTCGACGCGCCGACGCCGGGCGCATCATCCGACCAAGCAGACACCGGTGCGTCGCAGAAAATGCCCTCATCATATGGGCTTATGAGCGAAATCCGATCCAACCAGATCGGATCAGGCGCTAGCCCCGCCCCTTCAGCGCGGCGTAGGCGGCCGGCGACGGGGCGGCCATGATGATGCGCATCAGCGTGCCGAAAAAGGCCAGCATGGCCGTCGCCGCCACGCTCAGGGGTTGGAACAGGGTGGTGACCGACAGGCCCTTCTCCTTGGCCAGATCTGCGGCTGACACCCACTGAGACGCCGTCAGCGCGTGCATCAGCATCATGAAGACATTGCCCAGCAGATAGACGAACAGGGCCAGGATCGCCGCCATTACATAGACGCCCAGCAGAACCCAGAACCGGCCCTGCGTCAGGCGCCACGCCGCACGCAGATCCGTCCCGCCCTCGGCAAAGACCTGAGGCACGAACAGCGACAAACGCACCGCAGCATAGATCAGGGCGCATAGGGCGGCGGCGGCGCCAAGGACGGCGAAGATCCCGGCCAGGGGTTGCAGTCCCGCTGCGTTCAGGGCCACGACCGGCGTGATCAGGGCGATGGCGGCGGTCATGTAATAGAGGATGAACAGGACATAGAGCAGAAGCATCGCGCCAATGACGCGCAGCTCATCGCGTCCCAGCGACAGGTAATAGAACCGCTTGTCCCCTGGCTTGAGCACGGCCCGGAAAAAGGCGCATTGCAGCACGCTCTGGAACACCAGCCCGACGGGCAGCAGGACCAGCATGGCGGGGGCCAGGGCGGACATCTTGCTCAGAACCTGTTGCGGGTCCGTCGCGGTGGTCGACGCCGCCATGAAGGCGTTGAGCGCCGGTCCCGCCATCACTGCCAGAATGGCGAAGCTGACCAGATTATAGACGAACTCGACCACCGACCAGACCAGCACCGGGACCCAGCGCTCCCGTGTCACGCGGAAGCCTTCCAGCGCTATATCGGTTGCAGAAAACTCAGACATGCAGGGGGTCCTTATGGGGCCGTTTCAGCATCAGGCGACGGGCCTGCGCCCTCGATGACGTGCAGTGGATTGCGCCGGTCCGACGGCGCCGTCAACTCTCGGTGACAGAAGGCGGCTACGGCGTACATGACGGTGTACTGGACAGTGCCGCCGATGCTGAGCGGTATGATCGCCACGACCACGGTCGGCGCCAGAGACCAGAAGACTGCGGGCGAGAAGCCGTGCGCAAACAGTCCCACGCCGCCACTCGCGAAAAAGGCGATGGCGCCGACAATCACTGTCGCCACCCCGGACGCCATGGCGGCGATCATGCTCAGGATGGAGGCCAGAAAATAGGCCCCCAGCAAGGGCCAGAAAGACCCGCGCGTCAGGTCCCAGGACTCAAACAGTCTCAGCCGCCCCTCGGCAAAGGTCATGACGCTGGCCAGAGAGAACCGCACCGCCAGCACCACGGCGATGGCGACAATCACAAGACCGGCAATCAAGAACCACAGGATCCAGGCCCCGCTATGCGAAAAGTCTCTGGGCATGCCCGAGGCCGCCCAGCCAATCGCCAGGAGCAGGAAGACAGCCAGCATCACCAGCACGACCACAAAAACGGCCAGCAGCGACATCACCAGCCGCAACAGGATCTGGCGCCACTCATCCGGCCCGAACCTCATGAAGAATCCCGCCTTGTCGTCGGGCCTGAGCACAGCGCGATAGACGGCGGCGGACAGGACGGACAGGAACACAAGGCCAAGGGGCGACAGACCCAGCTGAAACAGCCGCACCTTGTTCGCCAGCCCCACCACCAGGGCGGGGTTGGGCGCGACGCCCAGACTGGCGATGTCCGGGCTCCACACAATGCTCAGAAGCGCGCCCGCGGCGACATAGAAGAACAGATTGAAGGCCGCCACAACCCCAGCCCAGACCAGGATGGCGCGGGGTTGCGCTTGACGACCTGAAAGCCCTCCATGGCCGCATCGCCGGATGAAAACTTTGCCGCCATCTGTCGCCTCCCGCCCCGGCCGCCGTCGGCGGCGCGTTCCATCACAGTTTAATCCCGTTTCACGACGCCAGTTCAATCAAAACTTCAGGCTGTGCATTGGGCGCCAATCCGTCACAGGCCAGGCGAACACCCGGTTGATCCCGGCAAAAACCTGCCTATGGTCGCGCCATGACAAAACAGCCCATCCATGTCGTCGGCGCGGGTCTCGCCGGTTCCGAAGCCGCCTGGCAGATTGCTCAGGCTGGCGTGCCTGTGATCCTGCACGAAATGCGCCCGCACCGCGCCACCCCGGTTCACCAGACATCTGGCTTTGCCGAGCTGGTCTGCTCCAATTCCTTCCGCTCAGACGACTGGGAATATAATGCGGTCGGCCTGTTGCACGCCGAGATGCGCCGTCTGGACAGCGCCATCCTGTGCGCCGCCGACCACCATCAGGTGCCGGCGGGCGGCGCCCTGGCTGTCGATCGCGAGGGCTATTCGCAAGCCGTGACCACGGCCCTGCGCACCCACCCCAATGTC
Source organism: uncultured Caulobacterales bacterium (assembly GCA_903858685.1). Classification (GTDB taxonomy): domain Bacteria; phylum Pseudomonadota; class Alphaproteobacteria; order Caulobacterales; family Caulobacteraceae; genus CAIMFV01. The sequence goes on from CAIOJR010000166.1 coordinate 56,850, forward strand.
ACCCTGGTCAATGAAGAGCTGGACCGCTGGCCGCCGCAGGACTGGGACAATGTGATCATCGCCACCGGCCCCCTGACCTCGCCCGCCCTGTCTGAAGCGATCCTTTCCCAGACGGGCCAGGACGCCCTTGCCTTTTTCGACGCCATCGCTCCCATCATCCATGCCGACAGCATCAATATGGACATAGCCTGGCGTCAGTCGCGCTATGACAAGGAAGGCCCCGGCGGCGATGCGGCGGCCTATATCAACTGCCCCATGGACCGCGACCAGTACGGCGCCTTCATCCAGGCCCTGATAGACGGTCCAAAGGCTGAGTTTCGCGACTGGGAAAAGGACACGCCCTATTTTGACGGCTGCCTGCCGATCGAGGTCATGGCCGAGCGCGGTCCTGAGACCCTGCGTTACGGCCCCATGAAACCGGTCGGCCTGACCAATCCGCACAATCCCGCCGTCAAGGCCTACGCCATCGTTCAGCTTCGGCAGGACAATGCTCTGGGCACACTGTTCAACATGGTCGGATTTCAGACCAAGCTGAAGCACGGCGCCCAGACCGAAGTGTTCCGCATGATTCCGGGGCTGGAAAACGCCCAGTTCGCGCGGCTGGGCGGGCTGCACCGCAACACCTTCATCCAGTCGCCCAAGCTGCTGGACGCCCAGCTTCGGCTGACGTCCCAGCCCCGCATCCGCTTCGCCGGCCAGATCACCGGCGTTGAGGGCTATGTGGAAAGCGCCGCCATGGGGCTGATGGCGGGACGATTCGCCGCGGCTCAGTGGCTGGGCGCAGAGCTTTCCCCGCCGCCGCCGCACACCGCGCTCGGCGCCCTGATTGCGCACGTCACGGGCGGACATCTGGCCGACGACAAGGGCAGCTTCCAGCCGATGAACATCAATTACGGCCTTCTGCCCCCCATGGAAGGGCCGCGCCATGACGCCGACGGCAAGCGTCTGAAGCCGCCCGAACGGGGCCGCGCCAAGAAGCGCCTGATGAGCCAGCGCGCGCTTGAGGCTCTGGAAAGCTGGGTGTCCAGCTAGAGCCCAGTCCGAGCAGACGGCATCCGGCGCGAGCTCCATCAATTTGTTTTGATGCGCTTTTTTTCGACCAACGGCATCCACCTGGCCGGGACGCGCTCTAGATCCGCCCCCGCAGCACCGCCAGGGTCAAGCGAACACGCCGCGCGATCGGTCCGGCGTTCGGGGTCAGGGCCAGGGCGGCGTGGGCGATGGCCGGAAACGCACCTGGACTGACCGGGGCGGCTGAGCGCGCCTCATCGACCAGCAGATCAAGCTTGTGGCCAAGATGCGCCGCCACATCCGTATCAGCCGCAGCATCCCAGGCCTGCGGCGTCCAGCCCGGTCTTGGCGACGTCGCAGCGCGCCGCAAAAGTTGTGAAAAGGCGATCACCCGCCCGGCGGGCCGAACCGCCTCGGCCGCGACCGCCGGATCAAGCCGCATCGCCGCCGCCAGGGTCACGCCGGTCAGCCCGTCGAGATAGAGGTCCAGCGCCGGCTCATCGGCAAACCAGACCTCGTCCAGCTCGACATGGCGCGCCTCAATCGCCGCCAGAAGGGGCGCAATAGGCAGGGCGCCCGACCGGATGGCCGGAACCAGCGCCTCCAGCGCGGGATGGCTGCGCTGGGCCGCGCCGTCGCGGATCGCCTCAAGCCCTTCCCGCCACCAGGCGAAGCGGATCTCGCCCATCAGCGGGTTGGTCGCCTTGGCCGAGACCGCCGCCAGTTCGTTGTCCAGCCCATAGAGAGCGACCAAATCGTCGCGCGCCGCCCCATCCGCGATGAAACGGCTTGACAGCCAGCGGTCGGCGTCCTGAGCCTTCAGGGTCTCTTCCAGAGCCCCGGCGCCCGTCCTGGCCATGGCGTCAGACTCCTTCACGCCGGACAGGATTTCTCCGGCCCGGCGCGCATCAGGTTCGCAGGGAATCAGACCGGCCCAAACCGGTCCGAAACGCCCTAGCCGAAGATGGTCTGGTTCATCGCCATGGCGGTCAGCATGGGGATGGAGAGCAGCGTATTGGTGCGAGAGAACAGCATGGCCAGACGCGCAGCCTTGGCCTTGGCGTCGGCGTCGGCCTCCACCAGACCCAGAGCGATCTTCTGGTTCGGCCAGATGAAGACCCAGACATTGACGAACATGATCGTGGCCAGCCACATGCCGATGCCGATGAAGATGTGGCCCGGAACGGCGAAATGCTCCGTCGCGCCCAGGGTATAGGCTTCCAGCAGATAACCCCGATGAAAGGCCAGGGCGACGCCCAGCACCCAGGTGGCCAGCGCCGCCCAGCGGAACCAGAACAGGGCTTCGGGCGCGATGTACTTGGACACGCCCGGCTTCAGTTCAGCCGGAATGGACGGCATGACGCGTATCTGCACGAAATTGAAATAGTAGAGCAGGCCAATCCAAAGGATGCCCGCGAAGGTGTGGGCCCAGCGCAGGACCGCCTGGAAATAGATATTGTCCAACGCGCCGTGATGATGCTGGTAACCCACCAGCATCAGGATCGCGAGCAGGACGCTCACAATAATGGTGTTGCGGAAATTCGAGAGAAGTCCGGCCATGGTCTGCCCGCCCTATAGTTTCGCCAGTGGCGCCGCCGATCGCGCGCCTTAACCATTAGCTATAAGGCGGATTGATCAGAGTTGCAGCCCGATTTTGCGCTGATTTTTGCGAAGGATCAAATTAGGCCCTCTCATACCGGCACGAGCGCCAGGGCGATGCGCCGCCCTTCCCGCGCCAGCACATTATAGAGCCGCACAGCCTCGACCGTGGTCATCACCTCAAGGCCCAGGGCGTGGGCCTGCATATGGTCGCGGAGCGGACGCGGCGGCGGACGCATCTCCACGCCCAGCCCCAACAGGACAAACTCCACCATTGCGCGATCCGCCGCGACCACGTCGGCGAATGCCTCTGGCGTCAGGTCCCCGCTCCAGGCCAGCACCTGATCGGCCAGAATCAGCACCGGACCCTCATAGCGCTTGTCGTCGATCCGAAAGCCGCCAGCGCCAAAGGCTGTGACGCCGGGAGGTTGGCGAAGCTCGCTCACGACGGGATCAGGCGGGCTTGCGCCCAGCCTTTGCATCCGCCGCCTTGCGCGCCATGGCCGCCTGAGCCGCAGGCCCGACCATGGCCGCATCATCCTCATCCCCGCTCTTCACCCCCCACAAAAGGATGATGGGCGAGGCCACATAGATCGACGAATAGGTGCCGACCGTGATGCCGAAGATCAGGGCGATGGCGAAGGTGCGCAGCGCCTCCCCGCCGAAGAAGGCCAGACCGCCCAGCGCCAGAAGCGCGGTGAGCCCCGTGATGATGGTGCGCGACAGGGTCTCGTTGATCGACAGTTCTATCACGTCGCGCAATGGAGACTTGCGGAACTTGCGCAGATTTTCCCGCAGGCGGTCAAACACCACGACCGTGTCGTTCATCGAATAGCCGATAATGGTCAGGATGGCCGCAATGGTGGTGAGCGTGAACTCCATCCTGAAGACGGCGAACAGGCCAAAGGTCAGGATCACGTCGTGAAACAGGGCCGCGACCGCGCCCAGCCCGAACTGCAGTTGATATCGGAACCAGATGAACAGCAGCATCAGGAAGATGGCGATGCCCAGGGCCATGATGCCCGACTTGAACAACTCGCCCGACACCTTGGGACCGACGACGGACGCATTGGCGAACCTGGCCGCAGGGCCCAGGGTCTGGGTCAGCTTTTGCGTGACCAGGGTGGCGGTGCCCGCCGGGTCCGCGCCCTTGGGCGTCTGGAACTTGATCTGGACGGCGCCGGCGGTCCCGATGGTCTGCACCTCCACATCGCCAAGCTTCATGCTGTTGAGGGTCGCGCGCACAAGGCTCGGGTCCACCACCCTGCCCGGGGTCGACACCTCCATGGCGGTGCCGCCCTTGAAATCGATGCCAAGGGTCAGGCCCTGTGTGAAGCACAGGACGAGCGAGCCGATCACGGCCAGAACCGATATGACGCCCATCAGGGCCGCCACACTGACAAAGTGCAGATTGGTCTTGTGCGGCAGAAGGCGGATCAGGGGCCAACGCATGGGCAGGCTCTCTTCTTTACGAGACTAAAGGATCGGCAGGGTCTTCGGCTTGAAGGTCTTGAACCACCAGCCGATGAGGACCTGGGTCACGACCACGGCCGTGAACACCGATGTGAAGACGCCGATGCCCAGCGTCCAGGCGAAGCCCTTCACCGTGCCCGACCCGAAGGAGAACATGATGAGCGCAGCGATCAGGGTGGTGACATTGGCGTCGAAGATGGTCACGAAAGCGCGCCGGAAGCCCGCATCGGCCGCCAGCAAAGGCGTACGCCCCGCCCGCGCCTCTTCACGCATGCGCTCATAGGTCAGCACATTGGCGTCGACCGCCACGGCCAGAGTCAGGATCAGACCCGCAATGCCCGGCAGGGTCAGGGTCGCTTGGGTCAGCGACATCAGGCCCACGATCAGGAAGCCGTTGACCACCAGGGCCGCCGCCGCAAACACCCCGAACAGCCCATAGGCCAGGATGATGAAGGTGAAGATGGCCAGAGCCCCGATCGCCAGAGAGCTTTCGCCCGCGCGGATGGAGTCAGCGCCCAGTTCGGCGCCGACAGTCCGTTGCTCCTCCACCTTCAGCGGCGCAGGCAAGGCGCCGGACCGCAGCAGGTTTGAGGTTTCCGTGGCGCTTTCCTGGGTGAAGCTTCCGGTGATTTCCCCGGAGCCGCCGGTGATCGGCCCCAGAATATTGGGGGCGGACAGGATGCGTCCATCCAGCACGATGGCGAAGCGCTTGCCCACATTGGCGGTGGTGATCTCGCCGAACCGGCGGGCGCCAAGGCCGTTGAAGCGCAGGGAAATGGCCGGACGTCCGTTCTGGTCAAAGGACGGCCGTGCATCGGTCAGCATGTCGCCCGACACGTCCACCCGCTTCTTCACCACCACGCCGCGAGGATCATAGGCCTCGTCTGACGGCAAGAGCACGCTGCCGGGCGGCACGCGACCGGCCAGGGCCTCTTCGATCGTCGTGCCGTCGTCCACCATCTGGAAGGTCAGCTTGGCCGTCTTGCCAATCACGGCCTTCAGCTTTTCCGGATCGCTCTCGCCTGGCGCCTCGACCACGATGCGGGTCAGGCCGCTGCGGGTGATGGAAGGCTCGCGCGTGCCCAGCTGGTCGATACGCTTGCGAATGATCTCGATGGACTGCTCCACCGCCTGGTTGGCGGCGGCGGCGTCAGACTGAGCGGGCATGGACAGGCTGACCGTCTGGTCTGCGCCCTGCAGCACCATCAGGTCCCGCCCGCCGGTTGCAGTGGGCGCAGACAGCTTGTTCAGCTCCGCATAGGCGCCCGCGACGTCTGCGGCATTGGTGATCCTCGCCACGACCGCGTCATGATTGATGGCCAGGCCCGAAAACGCGATCTGCTTCTGGCCCAGAACACGGCGAACATCCTCTGTCAGGTTGTTCAGCTTCTCCTGCTTCAGGGCGACCGTGTCGACTTCCAGCATCAGATAGGACCCGCCCTGCAGGTCCAGGCCCAGATTCAGACGCGCGGTCGGAACCCACGATGGCAGGCCGTCCGTCACCGCGCGCGGCAACAGGTTCGGCAGGGTGAAGACCACGCCGAACACGAAGGCGAAGACGACGAGTGCGACCTTCCAGGGCCTGAGCTGCAACATGGGTGTGGTTCTTAGCCCTTGGTGTCGTTGGCCACGGTCTCGGTGCGCGCACGCACTTCGGAAACCATGGACTTCACGACCTTGATGGTGACATTCGGCGCGATTTCCACCTGCAGCTCGGCATCGTCAACCCTTGCGACCTTGCCGATCACGCCGGAGTTCAGCACCACCGTGTCGCCGCGCTTCAGACCGCCGACCATGGCCTGGTGATCCTTCACCCGCTTCTGCTGCGGACGCAGGATCAGGAAGTAGAACAGCACGACCATGCCGACCATCATGATGATGGGGCTTTGCAGAAGGTCTCCCATACCCCCTGCTGGCGCGCCAGCGGGGGCGCCGGGGGTCTGGGCCTGAGCGGTAGTCGCGAACATGGAAGCTCCAGCGAAAGTCAGTGATGGCCCGTCAAGGCGACGGTGCGGAAGGCGCGGAAGCTATGCGTTGCAGTCGCCTTTTGCAATGCGTGCGAAGAGAAGCTAGTGGGAGTGTGTGACCGAGAACCCATTATTCCCCGTTTTAAGCCGCATCGCGGACGCGCTCGACCGCCTGGCCCCTGCTGCGCCGCCCGTCTGGAACCTGGACGCGGCGCGTCTGTTTCGCTGCGACCCCGCCAGCTTCGCCCTGACGGCGGCGCCGGACTATCCGTTGCCGGTGGACATGCTCAAGGGCGTGGACCGGCAAAAGCGCATCTTCAGCGCCAATCTGGAGCGCTTCGCCAAGGGCCTGCCGTCCAATCCGGCCCTTTTGTGGGGCGTGCGCGGCGGCGGCAAGAGTTCGCTGGTCAAGGCGGCCTTCATGGCGGCCTGCAAAACTCACCGCGACCTTCGCCTGATCGAGGTGGAGTCCGACCATGTGGAGATCCTGCCGCGTCTGTTCGAGCGGCTGCGCACCCATGGCGAACGCGTGGTCGTGTTCTGCGACGATCTGTCCTTCGAGGAGGGCGCAGGCGCGGCGAAAGCGCTGAAATCGGCGCTGGAAGGCGGGGTCGCGGGGCCTCCGCCCAACGTGCTTTTTGTCGCCACCTCGAACCGGCGACACCTCATGCCGCGCGACCATCCCTCAGACGACCGGATCGCAGCGGCGGAGGACGCCGAAGAGACTGTCTCCGTCTCCGACCGATTCGGCCTGTGGATCAGCTTCACCCCGATGGATCAGCCGACCTATCTGACCTGTATCAGCGCCTATGCGCAGGCCTGCGACTTAGTGGAGGAGGATCTTCATTTCCGCGCCCTGCAATGGTCGATCCAGCGCGGCGGACGCTCTGGCCGCGTGGCCATGCAATTCATCCGCGATCTCGCGGGCGAACTGGGCCACCCCATTCCGTTCTAGGCGGTGACATCCACAGCTTGGCCGCTCATTCCGGCCCGGGCTCTTGAGTATTTTCCGACGAAGTGGACACCGGGTCGTCGTAGAAAATGCTCTAATTATATGGGGTTATGAACAAAATCCGATCCAATCAGATCGGATTTTGCTTTAGCGCGGCAGCAACAGCGCAGGGTCGATGGGACGGGCCTTGTCCTTGGGCGTGGGGGCGTAGCGCAGTTCAAAATGCAGTTGAGGCTGATCCACGCCGCCCGTCTGACCCACATAGCCGATGGTCTGGCCCTGAGAGACCGCGTCGCGAATCCGCACGGCGAACTTGGACAGGTGCGCATAGGCGGTCACCCAGCCGTCCGCATGCTTGACCAGCACCAGATTGCCAAAGCCTGGGATGGATGATCCGGCATAGACCACCTCCCCATCCGCGGCGGAGGCGACAGGTGCGGACATGGCGGCGTCGATATTGATCCCGTCATTGCGTTGACCGGTCGCCTTGGGCCCAAAGCTTGCGATGACCGCGCCGCGCACCGGCCAGGTGAACTTGCCTCGCCCGGCGGCCACGGCCTCTGCATCCTCGTTCGACGCTGTGGGCAGGGGCGTGCCGAGCGGGCTGGCCGTCGTGCTGGATTCGGCCGCCGCCATGGCGTCCGCCGTCGTGCGGACAGGCTTCTTGCCGCGCACAGGCTGTGAAGCAACTGTGGATGAACCTGTGGAAGCTTCCTGTTCAGAAGCTGTGGACGGTTTGGGGGCGGGACGCCAGGCGGAGGTCGCGGGCCCTGTCGTGGCGGGAACATCGCCCGCCTCCGCCGTGGCCACATGCGGCGGAGACGCCGCGTCAGGCCCCTTGTCGCGCGCGCCCTCCGGCAGGGCCAGCCTTTGGCCGACGCGCAGATGCGATTGCAGGGTCAGGTCATTGATATTGGACAGGGTCCGCGGATCGGTCATGAACCGCCGCGCGATCCCGAACAGGGTGTCGCCAGACTGCACTTCATAAACGGCGGGCGTGGCCACGGTCAGCTTCTGTCCGGCGTGCAGGGCGTAGGGCGCGGTCAGGTGGTTCAGATCGATAATGCCGCGCACGGGCGAGTGCTGACGCGCGGCCACATCATAGATCGTCTCGCCCGGCCCCACGATCACCTCATGCGGCGGGGGAACAGGGACTGGCACAGGCTCCGGCGCGGGCGCGGGCGGCGGCGCGAGCGGCTTTTCCGACACGGCGGCGGCGGCGGTCGTCGCTGGCGGGGTCGCCATCGGCGTGGCGGGCGCCGTCGGGCGGGACAGCGCAGGCGCGGCCTGAGCGACCGTGATCGGCGACGCCGCTGCGGCGGGCGCGGGAACGGCTTCAGACGTCGCGTATTGCGGGCGGATCTGGGTTATCCCGCCCGGACCCAGGGGTTGGCCCTCGGTGATCGGATACCGGGGCGTCGCTGCGCAGGCTGCGGCGGCGCTGGCCAGCACGCAAAGGGCCGCACCGCGCGCCAGGGATCGAACAAAGCTCATGACCGCTCCGATTTCGGTTTCCCGACATATTGGTTCTGAAGAGCCGAATAATTGGTTACTGATTCGTGACCGGCGGCTGGCGCGCCGACGGATATGCGCAGGCGGGCGTCCGAATGATGTTGATTTAGTCTCAAGGATTCAAAGCTCTCGCGCTACGCCCGGCAAAAGGGGCACGAAGCGGACATCTCCCATGTCCTCGACAACAAACCCGCCCTCCCCGTCGCCGACATAGCGCTTCAGGGTCTGGACAGGTCCGCGCCCGACCGGCGCGACCAGGATGCCATTAGGCTTCAATTGGGTCAGAAGTGCGGTGGGCGTCTCCGGCGCGGCGGCGGTGACCATGATCCGGTCGAACGGCGCCTGCTCAGGCCAGCCCGTGAAGCCGTCCGAAAAGCGCGTGATCACATTCAACAGACCAAGCGTCCTGATCCGTTCATCCGCTTCCTTGAGCAGCGTGCGATAGCGCTCCAGCGAATAGACCAGCCTGGCCAGACGCGCCAGGACGGCGGTCTGATAGCCCGAACCGGTGCCGATCTCCAGAACGCGCGAACGCCCGTCCACATTCAGCGCCTGGGTCATCAGGCCCACAATCAGGGGCTGGCTGATGGTCTGGCCGCAGGCGATCGGCAGGGCCGAATCCTCCCAGGAGCGCTCCTGAAACAGTTCCGGCACAAAGAGGTCGCGCGGCGTCTTTTCGACAGCCGTGAGCACCTTGGGATCAGACACGCCGCCCGAGCGCAGGCCCAGCACCAGCCGAGCCATGCGGGTCTCTGGATTATCGTGGCTGTCCTCGCCGGTCATACGGCCTCGCCGGGGTGCAGTCTGGGCGGGGCCCCGCCCAGAAGACCCTTCATGCGCGACACGGTTTCGCGGTGCGTCAGGTCAATATGCAGCGGCGTCACGGAAATCCTGGCCTCGGCGACGGCGCGCAGATCCACGCCTTCCGGCGGCGGCCTGACCTGACCCTGAAAGCCCATCCAGAAATAGTCACGGCCACGCAGGTCGGTCCGACGCTCGAAATGCAGATGGTTCTGTTCGCGCGATCCCTGTGCGGTCACCTCCACGCCCTTCACAAGTTCGGGCGCCACGGGCGGGAAGTTCACATTCATGATCACATTGGCGGGCCAGCCTATGTCCAGAAGCCGCCTGACCAGTCCCGGCCCATAGGCCTCCGACGTTTCAAAATTGGCCTCGACCCGCTCGTCAAAGCGCATCAGCGCCTGAGACATGGCGATGGAGGGGATGCCCATGGACATGCCTTGCAGCGCGCCCGCCACCGTGCCGGACAGGGTGACGTCCTCGGCCATGTTCTGCCCGCGATTGACGCCGGACAGGACCAGATCAGGCGCCTTGCCGTCCACCATCTCCTGCACGGCCAGCATCACACAGTCCGTCGGCGTGCCTGAAACGGCGAAGACGCGCGGCTCCAGCCTGCGCACGCGCACCGGATTGGACAGGGTCAGAGCGCGGCTCGCGCCTGACTGCTCGATCTCCGGCGCACAGATCCAGACATCATCGCTCAGCGCCTCGGCGATGCGGCGCAGGGACTGAAGCCCCTCTGCATGGATCCCATCGTCATTGGTCAGCAGAATACGCACAGGCGGTCAGGCCTCCAGATGGGTCAGGCCGCCCATATAGGGCTGCAGCACGTCGGGGATGGCGACGCGGCCCTCCCCGTCCTGATAGTTTTCCAGAACGGCGACCAGGGTCCGTCCGACCGCAAGCCCGGAGCCATTGAGGGTATGGACATAGCGACTGCCCTTCTCCCCTGCCTTCTTGACGCGCGCATCCATCCGGCGCGCCTGGAAGTCGCCGCAGTTGGAGCAGGAACTGATCTCGCGATAGGTCCCCTGACTGGGCAGCCAGACCTCGATGTCGTAGGTCTTGCGCGCTGAAAAGCCCATATCGCCGGTGCACAGGACCATGGTGCGGTAAGGCAGTCCCAGACGCTTCAGCACATCTTCGGCGCAGCCCACCATCCGCTCATGTTCCTCAGCCGATTGTTCGGGCGTGGCGATGGAGACCAGCTCAACCTTCTGAAACTGGTGCTGGCGGATCATGCCCCGGGTGTCGCGCCCGCTGGCGCCGGCTTCAGAGCGGAAGCAGTGGGTCAGAGCGGTCAGCCGCAGGGGCAGGCTCTGCTCCTCCACAATCTGTTCGCGCACCAGATTGGTCAGCGAGACCTCAGCCGTCGGGATCAGCCAGCGACGCTCGGTAAACTCGCCCGAATCAATCAGGCCCTGCATCCGGTCCGTGTCGAAGGCGGAATAGCGGTCGACCAGAACCTCGATAGCGGCCTGAACGGCGGCCTGGAACTGGTCGTCCTCCGGGATCGCCCGGCGCAGATCTTCCACGATGGGCGCAATCTGGGACTGATTGGCGTCAACCCAGTCCGCGCCAAGCTGGGCCACGCGCAGTTTCAGCGCCTCCCAGTCGATGGACTGGGCGACGAACAGGTCTTCCTTGAATTTGGGAAGCTGGCCGGTGCCGAACACCGCCTCGTCCTTGACCAGCAAC
>CAIOJR010000167.1 GCA_903858685.1 uncultured Caulobacterales bacterium
ACCGGAGCTCTGCATCGATGAGCGTGCGTCGCGTCACGGTTCTGGGCTCTACGGGCTCTGTGGGCGTATCGACCCTGGCGCTTCTGGATGAGACCCAGGCGTCAGGCGCGGCCCGGATGGAGATTGTGGCTCTGGTGGGCGGGCGTAATGTCGCACGTCTGGCGGAGCAGGCGATCCGCTGGCGGCCGCAACTGACCGTGATCGCGGATGAGGCCCTGCTGCCAGAGTTGCGCGACCGGTTGGCAGGGCAGGGGCTGCCCACGGCGGGGGGCGACAAGGCTGTTCTGGAGGCCGCCGCCCTGTCTAGTGATTGGGTCATGGCCGCCATAGTGGGTGTTGCAGGTCTGAAACCTACCTTGGCTGCAGCGCGCAGCGGCGCCGTTATCGCCATCGCAAACAAGGAGAGCATCGTCTGCGCCGGTCCTGCCCTGCTCGAGACGGCGCGGGCGGCGGGCGGGCAGGTGATCCCGGTGGATTCGGAGCACTCGGCCATCTATCAGGCGCTGCAGGGCGGGCGCGAAACGCGCATAGCCCGGCTCATCCTGACCGCTTCGGGCGGCCCGTTTCGGGGCTGGACCCGAGAGGCCATGGCCAATGTCACGCCGGCGCAGGCGCAGGCGCACCCGGTCTGGAGCATGGGCCCCAAGATCTCAATGGACAGCGCCACGCTGGCCAACAAGGGGCTGGAACTGATCGAGGCGTCGTATCTTTTTGAGACGCCAGAAGCGAAAATTGACGTTCTGGTTCATCCGCAGAGCATTATCCATTCGATGGTGGAGTTCCAGGACGGCTCGACCATCGCCCAACTGGGCACGCCGGATATGCGGACCCCGATCGCCTGCGCCTATGCCTGGCCGGATCGTCTGCCCTGGTCAGCGCCGCGGCTTGATCTGGCCCGGATCGGCCAATTGACCTTCGAGGCGCCGGATATTGCCCGCTTCCCCATATTGGAATTGGCGCGGGACAGTCTGCGCATGGGCGGACACGCGCCTTGTGCGTTCAACGCCGCCAATGAAGTCGCCGTGCAGGCGTTTTTGGAAAACCGCATCGGGTTTCTCAATATCGCCACGGTTATAGCCGACACCCTTGAAAGAGCCGACCGCGGCGCGCTTCTTGCGAGGCGTGGTTGCGGCGATGATTTGGAGGCCGCGATGCAGGTCGATATTGAGACACGCACGATAGCGCAGGATATCCTGTTGCAATCTGCGGTCTTGCATTGACCGTTTGGGAAGGGTCTGCAGTCACCATGCTTAATCTGCTCAACAGCCTGTTTGTTTCGGTCGGCGCGTTTTTGCTGATCCTGACCCTTGTGGTGACGATCCATGAGCTGGGTCACTTCCTTGTGGCCAAGGCCTGTGGCGTCGCCATCGACCGGTTCGCCATTGGTTTTGGTCGACCAATTGTATCCTGGACCGACAAGTCGGGGGTGGAATGGCGCATTGGGTGGCTTCCCATTGGCGGCTATGTGCGCTTCTCCGGGGATGCCGACGCCAGTTCCAGCGTGCCGGACGCTGAGGACCTCGACGATCTTCGGAGCCAGATCGTGCAAAAACTTGGACCGCAGGCGGTCAGCCGCTATTTCCATTTCAAGCCGATCTGGCAGCGCTCTCTGGTCGTGGCTGCGGGGCCTTTCGCCAATTTCGCGCTTTCGATTGTGCTGTTTGCGTCCTTGATCAGCGTCATCGGCCTCAACACGCTGGTCCCGCGGGTGGGCGCAGTGGCGCCCGGGTCGCCGGCTGCGGTGGTCGGGCTGAAGGCGGGTGATGTCATCGCCTCGATCGACGGCCACGCCATTACCGACTTCAAGGAGATCGGCGATCAGGTGCATCTGCGCTCAGGCGAGCCCCTGGCGGTCAGCTTTGTGCGGCAGGGCCAGACACACAGCGTGACCCTCATTCCCGCGCGAACCCTGATGCATGATGAATTGACCGGGCGCACCGCTCAGGTCGGAACGATCGGCATCTATTCGTCGCGCGATCCGGCGGATTATCGCCAGGCGAAAGTGACCCCGGCGCGCGCCCTGGGCTGGGGCTGTCAGCAGACCTGGGACATTATCGCCACCACCGTGACCTATATTTCGCGGATCGTGACCGGCAAGGAATCAGCCAACCAGCTGTCCAGTTTCCTTGGCATGGCGCAGACAGCGGGCGCGGTCGCCAAGGCCGGCGCCGCCAGCGCGCCGGACTTCTGGGGCAAGGCGGGCGGCATTACGTTTAATCTGCTCAGCCTGGCGGCCTTGATTTCGACCGGAGTCGGCTTCATGAACCTCTTGCCGGTGCCAGTGCTGGACGGCGGTCATCTGCTGTTCTACGGCTATGAAGCGATTGCTCGCCGACCGGTGGGCGCGCGCGTTCAGGCGGCAAGTTTTCGCATTGGTATTGCCTTGCTGCTCGGATTGATGTTGTTCGCCACCTGGAACGATCTCCAGCAGCGAAGCGTGTTCAAACTCCTCGGCCTCTCGTCCTGAGATAGCGCCCCTTAACGGATGCCCCTGCGCCTGATGCCCATGTCCCTGCCTAAAGCCCGCCGCGCCCAACTGATCACCAGCCTGGTGCTGTTGATGAGCACGACTGCAATCGCGGCGCCCGCCCTGGCCCAGACGGCTGGACAGCAATCGTCCGGCCTTCCGGGCAGCAAGGCCGATGGGGTCAATCCCGCTGATACGCCCAAGGTCACACCCGGTGTAAAGCCGCCTCCCGCCCCGACGGCGGAAGATGTCAACCGGGCGGCGCGTCAGACCACGCCGGCGCCAGCCGCACCGGCTCCGGCGGCGGCGCAGGCCGCATCGGCGGCTGTGGTGCGCCATATCACCGTGCAGGGCAATGAACGGATCGAGACCGCAACCATCCTGTCCTATCTGCCGGTGTCGGTGGGCGACTCCGCCAACGCTTCGCGGATCGACCTTGCGCTGAAGACGCTCGCCAGGACCGACCTGTTCAGCGATGAACGGATTGAGCTGAATCCGGATACGGGCGATCTTCTGGTGCGGGTGGTCGAAAATCCGATCATCAATCAGGTGCTGTTCGAGGGGAATTCAGCGCTGGGCCTTGATAAGCTCAAGGATGAGGTGTCCATCCACCCCCGCGCCATCTTCACCAAGAGCCATGTCCTGCAGGACGTGCAGCGCATCGTGGAGCTTTATCGCCGGTCTGGCCGCATCTCGGTCGTGGTGACGCCCAAGATTGTCGAACTGCCGCAGCGGCGCGTCGATCTGGTGTTTGAAATCTCTGAAGGCCCCAAGACCGGCATTCAGCGCGTGAACTTCCTGGGTAACAAGGCGTTCAGCGACAATCAGCTGCGTGATGTGGTCGTGACGAAGGAGTCGCGCTGGTGGCACTTCTTCAGCTCGAACGACAATTACGACCCAGACCGCATCGAGTACGACCGCGAGCAGCTGCGCAAGCACTACACCAATCGCGGCTTCTACGATTTCCGAACCATTTCCTCGACGGCTGAACTCCAGCCCGATCAGAAGAACTTCTCGGTCACCTATGTGATCGACGAAGGTCCGCGCTATAAATTCGGCAAGCTGAGGGTCGAGACCGACCTGAAAAAGCTGAACGCCGATGTGCTGAAGACCCTTCTGCCAATCAAGGAGGGTCAGCAGTATCAAAGCGACAAGATCGAGACCGCTGTCGACAGCCTGACCTTCGCGGCGGGTGCGGCGGGTTTCGCCTTTGTGGATATTCGCCCGCGCTATCACGCCAATCCGGAGACCCACACGGTCGACGTGACCTTTGACGTTAAGGAAGGGCCGCGCGTCTATATCGAACGTATCGATATTGTCGGCAACACGGTCACGCTTGACCATGTGATCCGACGCGAAATCAGCCTGGTGGAGGGCGACGCCTATAACCGCGTGCTGGTGGATCGCTCGAAGACGGAAATCAAGCGTCTCGACTTCTTCAAGACGGTGGATGTGGATCAACTGCCCGGCAGCGCGGCGGACAAGACCATCCTGCGGGTGAAGGTGCAGGAACAGCCGACCGGAGAGCTTTCGTTCGGCGCGGGCTATTCCTCTGTTGATCAGCTTTTGCTGGATGTCGGGGTCAGCCAGCATAATTTCCGCGGGCGTGGCGAGGATATTCGCGTTCGCGCCTCTGTTGGATCCCTGCGTCAGCAGATCGATCTGGCCTTTACCGAGCCGCGCTTCATGGGGCGCGACCTGCGGGCGGGCGTGGACGTCTATTCGTATCGTTATGACTATTCCACCCAGACCGGGTTCACATCGCAGTCGACAGGCGTCACCACCAATCTCGGCTTCCCGCTGAACGTGAACACCTATCTTTCAACGCGTTACGGGATTCACACCGACCGGGTCGAGGTGTCCAACGGCCAGTGTACTTCGGGCACAGTGTCGTTGACGATCTGTGATCAGACGGGCGCGCACCTGACCTCCACGGTTGGGTATACCTTGACGCTAGACCGTCGAAATGACCCGCGTCGACCCACCCGCGGCTTCTATGTCAACTTCCGGCAGGACTTTGCCGGCGTGGGCGGGGACGTGAAATATCTCCGGACTGAAACAGAGGGCGGCTGGTACTACGGCTTCAACTCCGCCTTTGTGCTCAACCTGACGGGTTCTGCTGGGCTGGTGAACGGATGGGGCGGAGATTCGATCCGCATCAATGACCGCTTCTTCAAGGGCGGTAACACCTTCCGCGGGTTCCAGGTGGCCGGCATCGGTCCGCGCGACACCCAGTATGATGAAGCCCTTGGCGGCAAGCTCTATGCGATTGACACGACAGAGCTGAGCTTCCCCAATGGGTTACCGGAACAGTACGGTATTCGCACGGCGCTCTTCGCCGACATCGGCACCCTTGGCCTGATCGACAAGTCAGCCAAGGCGACAGGACAATATGGCGCACCCAACCCAAAGGTGGTTGACGATCTTGGGTTGCGCGCGTCTGCTGGCCTGAGCGTTTTCTGGACTTCGCCCCTTGGTCCGATCCGACTGGACTTCAGCCAAGTTTTGGCCAAAGAAACATACGACAAGACTGAAAGTTTCCGTTTCTCCACCAGCACCCAATTCTGAGAAAACATGACCTCCTCCAAGACCCTCATGGCGGCGGCTGCCGCCCTTCTCGTGGCCGCTCCGCTGGCTTTCGCATCACCCGTCCTGGCGGCTGACGCTGTCAAGGCCAAGGCCAAACCCGCAGCTGCAGCGCCCGCCGCGGCTCCGGCCCCGGCTCCGCAGCCTCTGCAGCTAGGTCCCCCGCTGCCGGGCGTTTGCCTGTTCAGCCAGGAGCGCGCTGTCGGTGGTTCCGCCGCCGGTCAGGCCGCCAATCAACGCATGCAGCAACTGCGCGCCCAGGTGACCGCCGAGCTTGGTCCTGAAAAGACCAGCCTTGAGGCGGACGTGAAGGCCTATCAGGCCGCCGCGCCGACCCTGCCGCAGGATCAGCAGCAACAAAAGGGCGCCGCCCTGCAAAAGCGCTATCAGGACCTGGAAGGCAAGGCGAACCTTCGTCAGCGCGAACTCGAAGCCACGATGCAAGGCGCTCTGCGTCAGATCGCCGGCAATCTCGAGCCGATCGTTCGCGGTGTTGTTCAGGCCCGGTCCTGCTCGATCCTGTTGAACGCCGACAGCGCCATCTATGCCGCAAACCCGGCGATGGACGTGACAGAGGCCGTGGTGACCGAACTGAACGTCAAGTTCCCCACCATCACCTTTGATCGCGAACATCTCGACCAGGCGGCTCCGCAGCAGCGCTAAGAAACGAGACATTGGGCTTTTAGCTTCGTAGTTTGAACGCAAGATGCCCGATTCGCGATTTTTCCAGTCCTTAGGCCCCCTGACCGTTGCAGAGATTTCCGCAGCGGCAGGGGCTGCCTTGCATTCAGATGTCGATGCCGGACAGGCAATCCTGGCCGTTGCGCCTTTGGTGCGGGCGGGCCCTTCGGATGTGGCCTTCTTTTCCGACCGCCGGTATCTGAACGACCTGATATCGACCAGGGCCGGGGCGGTTTTTGTCACGGCGGCTCAGGCAAGTTCCGCGCCCCCCGGCTGCGCCGTTCTGATCACCCCGGAACCTCAGGCGGCCTATGCCCGTGCGTCCGACCTGTTGCACCGGGCGCTGCGGCATGATCCGGGCAGCCCAGCCATTCATCCCGGCTCTGAGATCGAATCCGGCGTGGCCCTGGCGCCCGGGGTCGTGGTGGGACAGGGCGCCCGGATCGGGAGCGGAACCGAAATCGGCGCCAATGCCGTGATCGGTCCGGGGGTCTGCATCGGCCGCCATTGCCGGATCGGCGCCAATGTGACGATCGGTTTTGCCCTGATCGGCGACCGCGTGCGCATCTACGCCAATGCGGTGATCGGTGAAGAAGGCTTTGGCGTCACAGGCAGTCGAACGGGCTCGCTCGACATTCCGCAACTGGGGCGCGTCATTATTCAGGACGCTGTGACGATCGGCGCAGGCAGCTGCATAGATCGTGGCGCCTGGGACGATACGGTGATTGGAGAGCAGACCAAGATCGACAATCTGGTGCAGGTCGCCCACAATGTTCAACTGGGGCGCAACTGTATCATCGCCGCCCAGACGGGGCTTTCGGGCAGCGTCGTGGTGGGAGATGGCGTGATGTTCGGCGGCCAGGTCGGGATAGCAGACCACCTGACGATTGGTTCGGGCGCGCGTCTCGCCGCCTCCGCCGGTGTGATGAAGAACATCCCGCCGGGCGAAACCTGGGCGGGCATGCCAGCCCGTCCGATTCGCAGGTTTATGCGGGAAATGGCCTGGCTTGGGCGGCAGGCCGTTAAGAAATCAGACGGTGAAGCATGACAACCAGCGGCGCCACAGGCGAACCAGACACGGCAATGGCAGGGTCTGAAATGGGTCCCTCCATCGAGATGGCCGAAATTCTGAAGCGGATTCCTCACCGCTATCCATTCCTGCTGGTGGATCGCTGCGAGGATTACCGCCCGCACACCTCCATCATCGGCATCAAGTGCGTGACGGTGAACGAGCCGTTTTTTCCAGGCCACTTCCCTGATAATCCGGTCATGCCCGGTGTGCTGATCGTGGAAGCGCTGGCGCAGTCCGGCGCGGTGATGATGTCAAAGTCCCTGAATGCGGATGTTGGCGGCAAGACCATTCTGTTCATGACGCTCGACAATGTCCGGTTCCGCCTGCCGGTGCGGCCGGGGTCGGTCCTGCGCATGCCGGTCAAGGTGATCCGTCACCGGGGCGATATTTTCAAATTCCGCGGCGAGGCCTTTGTCGAGGGCAAGCTTGCGGCAGAGGCGGAATGGGCCGCCATCGTGGTTGAGAACCCTTCATGACGCGTATCCACTCCACTGCGATTGTCGATCCAAAGGCCCAGATCGATCCAACCGTAGAGATCGGTCCCTTTTGTCTGGTGGGACCGGGCGTGACCCTTGGGGCAGGCGTGAAGCTCCTGTCCCATGTGGTTGTTGAAGGGCGCACTGAAGTCGGCGAAGATACGGTCGTGGGCGCTTTTGCATCGCTGGGCGGCGCCCCGCAGCATCTGGGCTATCGGGGGGAAGAGACCAGCCTGATCATCGGGCCGCGTAATTCCATCCGTGAACATGTGACCATGAATACAGGCACCCAGGCGGGCGGCGGCGTGACCCGCGTGGGCTCTGACGGACTCTTCATGGTCGCCTCTCACGTCGCCCATGACTGTATCGTCGGAGACAATGTGGTGTTCGCCAACAACGCCACCCTGGCCGGTCATGTCAGCGTAGGCGACTATGTCTTCATGGGCGGGCTGTGCGCGGTGCACCAGTTCTCCCGCATTGGCCGCTACGCCTTTATCGGCGGGGGCGCCATCCTGACGCGGGACGTGATCCCCTATGGATCGGTCTGGGGCAATCATGCCCATCTGGAAGGCCTCAATCTGGTGGGATTGAAGCGGCGGGGCTTCAGCCGAGAGGCCATCAACGACCTGCGTTCCGCCTGGCGTCTGCTGTTTGCACCAGAAGGCTCTTTCCAGGAGCGTCTGGACGATGTGGCGCGGGTGTTCACCAATTCCGCCGAGGTGTCGGAAATCGTGGAATTCATCCGCGCCGACGCTAACCGGCCTCTTTGCCAGCCCAGTCAGTGAGGCCGCGCCTGTGACAGGCAAGGTCTCCAAGCTGGGTGTTATAGCGGGCGGCGGCGGATTGCCCGTCGCGCTGGCCCGGCGTTGCATGAGCACGTCGCGCCCGTTCTATCTCATCCGGTTGAGGGGATTTGCCGATCAGGGAACTGAGCCCTTCCCCGGAGAGGTGATCGGCGTCGCCGAGGTGGGGCGCGTGATCAAGGCGCTGCGGGCGCAGGGCTGTGAAGAGTTGTGCTTTGCCGGCAATGTGTCGCGGCCGGACCTTTCGGCGCTCAAGCCGGACCTGAAAGGGCTGTCGGTCTTGCCGGGCGCCCTGGCGGCGGCGCGCATGGGCGATGACGCCCTGATGCGCTATATGCTGGGCGTGTTCGAGGCGGAAGGGTTTCGTATAGTCGGCGCTGACGAGGTCGATGCCGCTCTGTTGCTGGAAGAGGGCGTGCTGGGAGCGGTTCAGCCGCGCCTGTCGGATGAAGCCGATATTGCACGCGCGCTTGACGTTGCGCGCGCCATCGGCGAGCTGGACATAGGGCAGGGCGCCATCGTCGCCGATGGTCTGGTTCTGTGCGTCGAGGCGCAGGAAGGCACTGACGCCATGCTCTCCCGCTGCGCTGGCCTGCCCGCAGAGTTGCGGGGAACCGCGGTGATGCGTCTCGGCGTCCTTGCGAAATGTCCCAAGCCGATTCAAGAATTGCGGATTGATCTGCCGACGATCGGCGTCTCGACGGTCGAGGGCGCAGCCGCGGCGGGACTGTCGGGTATTGTTGGCGAGGCGGGCCGCATGTTGGTGATGGACCGCATCGCGGTGATCGAGGCTGCGAACCGGTTGGGCCTGTTTGTGCTGGGCGTGGCCGGGCCTGCGCCATCCACAGGGGCGCAGTGATGAGCGATGCGACACGGCCGATCACCGTTCTGATCACGGCGGCGGAAGCATCGGGCGACAAATTGGGCGCCGGTCTCGTTCGCGCGCTGAGACGCCGTCTGCCGGACCGTGTGGTCCGGATTGTGGGCATTGGCGGACGGGAACTGGAGGCAGAGGGCCTGACAAGTCCTTTTGATATCTCCGAACTGTCAATCCTTGGGTTCACTGAGGGCGTCAAGGCGCTGCCGCGCGTGGTGCGGCGGGCTGACGAGGTGGCGGCTCTGGCGCAAGACGCCCGGCCTGACGCTGCGGTGTTGATCGATAGTTGGGGCTTCTCATTGCGCGTTGCGCAACGCCTGAAGCGCCTGACGCCGCCGGTCTGGGTGGTGAAATATGTGGGGCCGCAGATCTGGGCTTCGCGGCCGGGGCGAGCGAAGACGCTGGCCGCCACGGTGGACCATCTCTTGTCCACCCAGAGCATGGATGCGCCCTTCTACGCACCGCTCGGGTTGCCGGTAAGTTTCGTCGGCAATCCTGCACTTGCGCTCGACGTCAGCGGCGCTGACGGTGTGCGTGCTCGCCAGCAGCTGGGGATCAAGCCGGATCAACCTCTGTTGCTGGTGCTGCCCGGCAGCCGCCCCGCCGAGATCGCCCGACTGGCGGCGCCGTTTGGCGAAGCGGCGGCGCGTCTGAAGCTGTCTCATCCTGACCTCGCCATAGTCGTGCCTGTGGCGCACACGGTCGCAGCGTCGGTTCGCGAAGCTGTGCGTCACTGGCCGGTTCAGCCAATATTGATCGAGGACGACAGCGCAAAGCTGGACGCCATGGCGGCCTGCACCGTGGCTCTGGCCGCCAGCGGTACGGTGACGACGGAACTGGCCCTGTGCGGCGCGCCCATGGTGGTGGGCTATCGAGTCGGGGCCCTGACCTATTTCTTCGGCAAGATGATCATCACGACACGCTATTTCACCCTGCTGAATATTGCCGCCGGTGAGGAAATCGCGCCGGAGTACATCCAGGGCAGATGTACGGGCGAAGCTTTGGCGGCGGCCCTGGCGCAGCGGCTAGACAGTGCGCGGTTGCGTGAAGATCAGATCGCCGCCCAGAATCGGGCGCTTGACCTGATGGGGCGCCACAATAGCGACCCGTCTGAAAACGCTGCGGCTGCGATCATTGCGGATCTTGAACGGCTCGGACGGCTGTAGGGGCGCAGGTCTGGCTTGTGCAACAAAAACGGGGCCCGACCGGTTGGTCGAGCCCCATTTTCATTCGGTCGCTGAGCGTGCGGATCAGCCGCGCTGATCAATCGGCACGAACTGGCGCTCTGTGGGGCCAGTATAGACCTGGCGCGGACGACCGATCTTTTGCGACGGGTCTTCGATCATTTCCTTCCACTGGGCGATCCAGCCGACGGTACGCGCCAGGGCGAACAGGACGGTGAACATTTCGCTGGGGAAGCCCATGGCCGACAGGGTGATGCCCGAATAGAAGTCGATGTTCGGGTAGAGCTTGCGTTCCACGAAGTAAGGATCGCTCAGCGCAATCCGTTCCAGTTCCATGGCCACCTGCAGCAGCGGTTCGTCGCGCTTGCCCAGCACGTCCAGCACTTCATGGCAGGTCTTCTGCATCACCTTGGCGCGGGGGTCATAGTTCTTGTAGACGCGGTGGCCAAAGCCCATCAGGCGATAGCGACGATCCTTCACGCCCTGCACATATTCCGG
>CAIOJR010000168.1 GCA_903858685.1 uncultured Caulobacterales bacterium
CGTCCGCCGAGGCTGAGGAATAGATTCCGTTGAGCCTCCCAGGATGGCGGCAACGGCGAGCGCACAAGGGCGCCCAATGAGACGGCCTGAGGCTGCCTGCCCTGCAGGATCATCCCGACCAGATCCGGCGCCAACCAGGCCAGCGGCATCAGTCGCGCGGCGTAATGATTGCAGTAGCCTTCCGCGAGGGCGATGGCTTTAAGAGACGATGCCTCGCCACACGCAAGTCGGCTGGCCCATGATGTCGCCAGAGCGACGGCCCTGACGAGCGCGCGATCGACCCGGCCGGCGGCATTAGGTTGGCCTGGCGGCTCGATGATGGTTGCGCCCTGCCGGTGCTTCAGGGTGATTGGGATTGTGACCTCGACGCCCCCATCAACTGGCGCTGTCTCTCCGGGCAGGTGGCCGCAGGCTATGGACACCGCCGCCGATCTGATCTGGATCATGACGGCTTCTTCAGTGATGCGGATCGCCATGACGGCGGCGCGCAGGCGCACCTGCGGCGTTGCATCAGCCATGAAGTCTGACTTTAGTCGTGAGGTGACCTCTGCCAGGGCGAACTCATCCATCACCCCCATGGCGATCCGGCCCAGCCGAGGCTGCGGGTCAGGCGGTCCACCTTGTAGACCACCACAACATCGATCTGGCCCTTGCCGATGTCAGCCAGCAGGGCCTTCAGGCCGGGACGGTCCATTGACCCGCCGGAATACCCACCATCGTCATAGACCGTCGGGATCTCCGACCATCCCTCCCCAGCCTAGGACAATATATAGGCGGCACAGGATTCCCGCTGAGCGTGGAGGCTGTTGAAGTTCTGCTCCAGCCCCTCCTCGCTGCTCTTGCGGGTGTAGATGGCGCATCGGAGCGTCTTCATGCCGAAACCGCCCGGCCCGGCGCCTTTCGGGGCTTCACCCCGAAGAACACCGGCCCGTTCCACTTGGTTCCTGTGATGCGCGTTGCGACCTTGGACATGGAGGCATAGTGCTCGCCTTCATAGACAAACCCATCGGCCACCACCGCCACCTCATGGCGCTTGCCGCCCCATTCCCGGACCAGTGATGATCCGGGCTTCAGGATGATCGACGGTCCGGGGTTGACGCCCCGGTCGCCGGCGAACTTGGCGCCAAGTTCGGCAAGTTCGCGCTTCAGGCGCCCCGGCAACCCGCCACGGACATCCGCCTGCAGGCGCCAGGCTGTGGCCCGCAGCAGATGATCCCGGGCCCGATAGCCGGGGACATCACCCCACCGGGCCTGCCAGAACGCCCGCAGTTCCGGCAGCGCCATGGCGCTGATCTGGTCGAGGTCGTCCTGCAGCGAAGTCGCCTGCTTCCTGGCCGCGGCGCTCATGCCTCCGCTCCCGGCGCAATGCGATACACCCGAACGTCGACTTCCTTGACCGAGGCCACCTCCAGCCCGAGCGCCTTCTTCACCGATCCCGAGATGGCGCCGCGCACCGAGTGGGCCTGCCACCCCGTCGCCGCAATCATCTCCTCGATCTCCGCCCCCTCAGGCCGGCGCATCAGGGCAACCAGGGTCGCGATCTTGCCTGCGGGAGTCTTCGCCGCCGGCGCCACAATGTCCGGTGCGGTCTCAATCCTCACCGGCGCATCAGCCGGCTTGGTCTTCGTCTTCTGTGTCCTGGCCATCTTGTCCTCAGGCTTTCTGGGACAGCGCAAGACGCGCGCCCTACCGAGAACAGCCCGGACTGACCGGGCGCGGGAACACCCACACCAACGCTCCGTTCAGAGACGCAGTCCAGTCGGAAGTGGGGGTTTGGCGGCCAATCTGTTAGGGTGGCGCTGCCGGTGCACACGATAGGGCTTGAGCCCATAGCGCCGGCACAGGGCGAGAAAGAGCTTCCGGCTCCATTGGTCGCCGAGCGAGAACTGGGTTTCCACGATGGTGTCGCTCTTGGAGATGTCAGCGAGGCGCGCACGAACACGTTCGAGCGCGGCCTCTGCGGCAAGTTTCTCCCCCGGCGTTCCCGCGCCGGCGAACAGGGCTTCGATCTTTTGCAGCTTTTCTCGCAACAGGGCTTCGCTGCTCATCTGGTCCTTCTCATGCCATCCTGGTTCGACATCGGGCCATTGGCCTCAAACCGCCTGGCCGCAGCACTTCTTGAACTTCTTTCCGGAACCGCAAGGGCACGGATCGTTGCGGGCCGTCTTTGGCCCGGTCGACTGGCGTTGTGGCGCCGTGCGCCTGGCTCGCCAGAACTCAGCTATGTCCAGCACCGCCGGAGGGATCAACTCACCTGCTTGCGCGAATAATTCAGCATCCAGCTCGGGCGGAAGATCCAGCAGCGGCTCCCCGTTCTCGTCACAGCAA
>CAIOJR010000169.1 GCA_903858685.1 uncultured Caulobacterales bacterium
CGGGCGCGCTATTACCGGCGCAAAAATCTGGAAGTCATCGCGGCGGGCCAGGTGAAGAACTTCCCCGTCAATGTCCCCGAAAAGTCTGATGTCCAGGGCTTTATCTGGGCGGAGCGCCGGGCGCTGATGCTGGCCTTGATCCGCAGCAAGGACAATGAAGACGCCTATGCCGCCGCGACCGACACCGGCCTGAAGCCCGGACCGGATCTGGCCGAGGCGGAGTTCTACGCAGGCTGGATCGCTCTGCAAAGGCTGCACGACCCCATCCTTGCGGACAAGCATTTCGCAGGCCTTCAAGCCAGCGCCCAGTCGTCCATCACCATCAGTCGGGCCTATTACTGGCGCGGCCGGGCGGCGCAGGCGCGTGGTGACGAGGCCGCCGCGAAGGCCTGGTTCACCAAAGGCGGGGCCTATTACACCAGCTTCTATGGTCTGCTCAGCGCCGAGGCGGCCGGTCATACCGTCCTGACGATCGGCCGCGACCCCACGCCGGGCCCCGCCGACCGGCTGCAGTTTGAGGCGCGCGACATCAATGCCGGCGCCCGGCTTCTGGCCCAGATCGGCGACCGGGAGGATTTCCGAAGCCTGGTTCTGGCCGCCGCTGATACGGCCAGAAAAACGGAAGACTTTGTACAGCTTGTCGACATGTCGCGCGCGAATGGCGACCCGGATCTGGCGCTGCGGGTCGCGCGACTGGGCAATTATCGGGGTTTCTATCTGCCGGAGCGCGGCTATCCCGTACGCGAGGCGCCGCAGCCCGCAGGCGCAGCTGAACCGGCCTTCATGCTGGCCATCACGCGGCAGGAATCCAGCTTTGACGCCCATGCCAGGTCCTATGTCGGCGCGCGGGGTCTGATGCAGCTGATGCCGGCGACGGCGGCGGGGCTCGCCCGCAATATCGGCGTGCGCTACGTTCCGGCAAAGCTCGACGAACCCGAGTTCAACATGCAGTTGGGCGGGGTCTATCTTGGCCGTCTGGTCAGCCGTTTCGGCGGTTCCTATGTGCTGGCGACGGCGGCCTATAATGCCGGTCCGGGTCGGCCGTCAGACTGGGTGAACACCTGCGGCGACCCCAGAACCGGCGTGGTGGAGCCGACCGACTTCATCGAGTGCATCCCCTTCACCGAGACCCGCAACTATGTGATGCGCGTGATGGAGAACAACGCCATCTATCGCGCTCGTCTCAATAACGGCTCAGCGCCCCTGACTCTGGCGGAGGACCTGAAGCGCGGGCGTTGGACACCGCCACCCGCCACGATCGATTCCATTCTGGAAAACCTGTCCGCAAGCCAATAGGGCTCAGATCACACCAGATCGAGCGCGCGGCGATAGACCTGCGGATCGACATTGCCGCCGGAGGCCACAACCACCCCGACGCCGCCATTGAGCTGAAGCTTGCCCTGCAGCGCCGCCGCCAGCGCCGCAGCACCGCCCGGCTC
Source organism: uncultured Caulobacterales bacterium (assembly GCA_903858685.1). Lineage (GTDB taxonomy): Bacteria > Pseudomonadota > Alphaproteobacteria > Caulobacterales > Caulobacteraceae > CAIMFV01. The sequence continues at coordinate 1,440 of CAIOJR010000169.1, forward strand.
GACCACCAGCTTCAAATAGCGGAAGGCCGCAGCCATGGCGGCCAGGACCTCGTCATCGGTGGCGTCCACCGCGCCGGACAACAGCTTCTGATTGATCGGAAAGGTGATCTCGCCCGGAATCGCCGCCATGAGCGCGTCGCAAAGCGTGGTCGCGTCGCCTGAATGGGCCATGCGTCGACCAGCGGCCAGACTCAGGGCGTGGTCATCGAATCCCGCAGGTTCCGCCACCACCATACGCGCTTGCGGACACAGGGTCTTCACCGCCAGCGACAGCCCCGCCATCATGCCGCCGCCAGAGGCGCAGGCGCTGACCACGTCGGGTTTCAGACCCATTTCCGCAAGATCAGCCACAATCTCCAGCCCCAAGGTGCCCTGCCCCGCCACGATATAGGGATCGTCATAAGGGGGAACGAGAATGGCGCCCCGCGTGCGGGCGATCTCTGCGCCCAGAGCCTCGCGGTCGTCCTTATACCGGTCAAAATGGATAACCTCGGCGCCCTCCGCCAGCGTCGCCTGAACCTTGATGCGGGGTGCGTCGTTCGGCATCAGGATCACGGCGTGGCAGCCGGACAATCGCGCCGCCGCCGCCACGCCCTGCGCATGGTTGCCCGACGAGAAGGCGACAACTCCGCCCTTCTTCTCCGCATCAGACAATCGGCTGATCCGATTATAGGCGCCGCGAAACTTGAACGAGCCCGTCCGTTGCAACGGCTCAGCCTTGACGAAAAGGCGCCCGCCCGAAATCTGGTCCAGAGCGTCGTGACGCAACAGAGGCGTGCGCACCGCTTGGGGCTCAATCTGAACGGCGGCGCTTTCAATATCGGGGAAAGTCGGAGACCAGCTCACTATTTTACCAGTCCTTCAAATATGCCGTCCAGCATCAGCTTCACCAAAACCGCGTGATCGGCCCAGGCGAAGTTCGAACGCAGGTTCACCAGAGAGATCAGACCATGCGGCGCCGTCCACAGCACCTGGGCGGCGGCATGGATATCATCTGTCTTCAGCCGCCCGGCTTCGCCAATGCGCGCAACAGCGCCGCTGAACAGTTCATAGCAACGCGCCCCAAGCTGGTTGAGGACTTCCAGCTTGTCAGGCGGAATCTCGGCGATCGAGGGACAGAAGACCAGCTGGTAGGCGTTGGGATTGGCGAATCCGAACCGAACATAGGCCTCAAGCATGTCGCGGACGCGCTGGACCGGATCCATGTCGCGCGCCTGCAGTTCCATATTTGCAGCGATCAACCGGTCAAAGGTTTCGCCGCAGATTTCCACCAGAATTTCGCTCTTGTCGCGAAAATGCATATAGAGCGCAGTGGAGGAAACCCCCACCTCGTCGGCTATGCGCCGGATTGTGGCGCCCTCATAACCGCATTCCACAAATATCAGCTCGGCTGCAGCAAGTATTTCCGCCCGCCGCAAATGGCCGTCGCCTTTGGCCTTACGCTGCGACCGTGTGGATGGCCGCATTGTCGCTACTGTAGAAACCACTCCAAACCCCGCCTATTCCCCTACGTCGCATCGACGCCCTACGCGGACCGACTTAAGGCGAAAAAATGCATAGCGTAAAGGCGCAGCCCTCCCAGGTTGATTGGCCAGGGGACGCAACTCTAGCCCGGTAGAGTTTCTGCGCCGCAGCTATAACCTCGTCTCCGCATCTCATGGAGGCGAGGCTGTGCGAGTTGAATCCACGTCTGATTCAGTTCAACTAACAGAAATTGGCTGTAACCACGCGTCATATGGAATGAATTCTGTACAGAAAATCGTTCTTATTCTGCTCGTGACATTTCTACTATTCAACATTGTAGACGCCACTGCGCGTCTGACCCTGTTCTGGATTGTCCATCTGGTGGCGATCAGTGTTTCGATCACAAAATTTGCAGCCTGCCTAAGTCCGCCGCACAGAAATGACACCTCATTGGATGTTCGCCAACTGACGATCGCCCCGACCTACACCATCATTCTGGCGCTCTATGACGAAGCCGCGATGGTTCCATCCCTTCTCGATCGGATCGCGGCTCTCCAATATCCCGCCGAGCGCATGCAGATCATTGTGGCCTTGGAGGAAGACGATCTGGCGACGCAATGCGCCTGTCAGTCCGCCCTGCGACGGGGCGAGATTGAGATCGTCACGCCATCGCCGGGTCCGCCGCGGACCAAACCTCGGGCGCTCAACGCAGCGCTGGCCAGGGCGCGCGGCGAATATGTCGTGGTCTATGACGCCGAGGATGCGCCGCATCCGGCGCAGTTGACCGAAGCCGCCGCGCGGTTCGCGGCGGCTGACCGCCGTCTGGCCGTGCTTCAGGCGCCGCTTCGCATCGCGACGCGTCCCGGCGCGCGGGAGATAGAACGCCAGTTCGCGCTCGACTATGCCGCCCAGTTCGAGGTGATGCTGCCCTTCCTGTTGCGATGTGGCCTGCCGATCCCGCTGGGCGGCACAAGCAACCACTTCCGCCGCTCCGCCCTGCTGGCTGTCAGCGGGTGGGACGCTTGGAACGTCACCGAGGACGCCGATATAGGCCTTAGACTGCATCGCGCCGGCTACAGGACCGCACTGCTCACCTGCCCGACCGTCGAGCAGGCGCCGCCCTCCATCGCGATCTGGCGACGGCAAAGGGGTCGCTGGATCAAGGGCTTCATCCAGACCCTCATGGTGCACAGCCGCAGTCTTCATCCGCTCGATATTCCGTTGCTCATCGCGATGAGCCTGACCCTGGTCGCCGCCATTGGATCAGCCTTTGTTCAGGCGCCCGCCATGGCGTTCACGCTCGCCTGCCTCCTTGAATGGTCCGTTCTCGGGGACCACAGCCAGATCAACTGGTCGGGCTCGTGCCTGACCATGCTGGAGATGAGCGGCTCGCTGCTCGCCATGGGAATTGGGGCCAGACGCGCGGGCCTGACGCCGCGATGGCGAAGCCTGATTGCGGCGCCGCTTTACTGGCCGCTTCAATCCGCCGCCCTGTGGCGGGCCCTGCATCAGCTGGCGACCAGCCCCTATCAATGGGACAAGACGGCGCACACGCCGCCCGATCCAGATCAAATGGAAAGGCCTTGCGCTCTGGACGCGAGGGCCGCCTTTGGCCTATCTCGCAAGGGTGAAAACAGCCCCTCCACAGATTGCGCCGGTCGCAACCACGCTCCGCACCCTTCCCTGGGACGATTACGCGCTCCTGGATAGCGGCGACGGCCGCAAGCTGGAGCGCTATGGCCGCCTGACCGTCGTGCGCCCTGAACCGCAATGCTGGTGGCGCCCCCGCCTGCCGGCGGACGCCTGGGACAAGGCCGACGCCATCTTCGACCCCTCCGATGAGGAAGACGCCGGCCGCTGGCGCTATCCCGGACGTACGCCTCCGGAAACCTGGACCCTGAATTGGCGCAAGGTGAAATTCAATGCGCGTCTGACGCCCTTTCGTCATCTAGCCTTCTTTCCAGAACAGGCGGCGAACTGGGAATGGCTGGACCTGGCCGTGCGCCGTCGTGTCAGCGCGGGCGGCCCTGCGCCGCGCATTCTCAACCTGTTCGGCTATACCGGCGTCGCCAGCCTGGTCTGCGCAGCGGCGGGCGCACAGGTCACCCATGTCGACGCCTCCAAGAAGTCCGTCGGCTATGCGCGCGAGAACGCCCAGCTGTCAGGACTGGAGTCTGCGCCGGTGCGATGGATCTGCGAGGACGCACGCAAATATGTGCAACGTGAGCTCAAACGCGGCTCCCAATATGATGGCGTCATTCTGGACCCTCCCAAATATGGCCGCGGCCCGACCGGCGAGGTGTGGCGACTGTTCGAGGACCTGCCCGAACTGACCGAGGCTTGCGCCAACCTGCTGGCGCCAGATGCATCCTTCCTGCTGCTGAACGCCTATGCCGCGCGCATTTCCGGCCTGGCGCTCAGTCATCTCATGACCGAAAAGCTGGGTCCGCGCCGCGGCGTGGTGGACTGGGGCGAACTGGCGCTGGACGAAGGCGGCCAGACGGGACGCGCCATCGGCCTGTCCTTCTTCGCCCGCTGGATGGATTCACCCCTGCCATGACCCCGTTTGAACCGCGCCAGATCACCTCACTGTCCAATCCCACGGTGAAGTCCGCCCGCGCCCTGCATCTGCGCAAGGCGCGGGAGGAAACGGGTCAGTTTCTCGCCGAAGGCTTGAAGATCGCCATTGATGCCGTGGAACTTGGCTTCGCCCCCCGGGTCCTGATGTTCGGACCTGATGCGCGCGACCATGAGGTGCTGCGCCGCATCGCGGCAGCGACGACCGAGGCGGGCGGCGAGGTGCTGGAAGTCACACGCGATATTCTGGAAAAGGTGTCGCGACGGGATAATCCCCAGACGGTCATCGCGATTTTCGACCAGATATTCGCCGATCTGGACAGGCTCGATCCTGAGGGCGCGACCTGCTGGGTGGCTTTGCAGGCGGTGCGCGATCCCGGCAATCTGGGTACGATTGTGCGCACGGCTGACGCGGCGGGCTGTGGCGGGGTCATCCTGGTCGGCGAATGTTGCGATCCCTTTTCAGTCGAGGCGGTGCGCGCCACCATGGGCTCCATCTTCGCCGTGCCCATCTATCGCGCTTCGGTGGAGGGGTTCATCGCGCTGCGCGGCCGTTGGCCCGGATCGGTCATCGGCACCTTGCTGAGCGCCACGACGGACTTTCGCAAGGCGCCCTATCGCAAGCCCAATCTCATCCTGATGGGCAATGAACAACAGGGCCTGCCGCCCGATCTGGCGGCGGTGTGCGACGTCAATGTGAAGATTCCCATGCGGGGTCGCGCTGACAGCCTCAACCTGGCCATAGCCACGGGCGTGATGATCTACGCAGCGACCTGAACCAAAAACGGTCTATGCAGCTGACACCATCCGGCCTGGTGAAGCGCCTTTGACGCCCGGCTGGCGGCGTTCAACAGCCATGGTCCGGCCGACTGAACCATAGGTCACCTAGGTTCCACGCGGTTTGACGCGGGTCGTCGGCGCCGCGCTTGCGGGATCATCCGGCCATGGATGCCTTGGATAGCGGCCCTTCATCTCGATCTTTACGTCGCGCCACGACCCGGCCCAGAAGCCGGGCAGGTCTTTCGTCACCTGTATCGGACGATGAGCGGGAGAGGTCAGGGCCAGGGTCAGCGGCGCCCGCCCGCCCGCCACGCTGGGGTGAGTGTTGAGGCCGAACAGGGCCTGAACCCGCACCTCCACGCGCGGCCCGCCGTCCGCCAGATAGTCTATGGGATGAGACGTGCCCGCCGGCGTGTCGAAGCGCGCGGGCGCAAAGGTTTCAAGACGCCGCTGGTCCGCCCAGGGGAGCATATCCCGCAGGGTTTCGGTCAGATCGTCGGGCCGTAAAGCCGCCAGACTGCCGGCGCGCTCCATCAGAGGCCCCAACCAGTCGGACAGGTTGGACAGCAGCGCGTCATCCGACAGGTCGGGCCAGAAGTCGGCGTCGAACTGACGGGCGAACGCGACACGCGCACGAAAGGCTTGCGCGGTCTCGGTCCATGGCAGGAGAGGCAGGCCATCGCTTCGCACCCTGTCGAGCAGGGCTGACGCCACCATTCGCCGGTCGGGCTGTTCGACGCGTCGCTCCGACAGGACCAGCTCGCCGATGCGAACCTGCAGCATCACGCGCACCCGCCCCGCGCTGTCGGTCTCGATCAGTTGCCGAGTCTCGATCTGGTCTGCAAAGACGCGCGCCAGCTCGACCGGATCCAGCGGCGCAGCCAGCAGGATCCGATCCGCCGCGCCCGAGCCGGGCGCCAGATCGGCCACGGCCAGCCAGCCGTGCCGGGCCAACCCGTCCGTCGCCTCCACCTTCGCGCCGCGTCCGTTCGCCAGCCGGAACTCCCCCAAGGCGCCCGGGCGGGCTTGGGCGATCCGCTCGGGAAAGGCGTGTGCGATCAGCAAGGCGTTGGAAAGGGGTGGCTCCCCCCCTCGCCCCGCCGCCCGCGCCCAACGATCCGACAGGGCCAGCACGTCGCGGGCGCGTGGGGAACGATCCCTGAGAAACCGCTCCAGCCTTTCGTCCAGATCAGCGCCGGTCCCCCCCAGACCCCGCTCTGTCAACAGGGCCGCGAGGCGCGCCGCCGCCTCGGCCCGACCACAGCGCGCCCCGCGAACCACCATGTCGGCCAGTCTTGGCGGCAGGGGCAGCGCGGCTAGCCGCCGCCCATGATCGGTCATGTCTCCCGCCAGGTTCAACGCCCCGAGCCGACCAAGCTGCTTGCGGGCTTCAGCAAAGGCCCCGGACGGCGGCGGGTCGAGCAGGGCCAGCGACGCCGGGTCGCGACTGCCCCATTCGGCCATGGCCAGAGCAACGCCGCCCAGATCGCTTTCGCGGATCTCCGGAGTCGAAAAGGCGGTCAGGGCGCGGGTTTCAGCCTGGTCCCACAGACGATAGCAGATCCCGGGCTCAGTCCGCCCTGCCCGCCCCCGCCTCTGATCGGCGCTGGCGCGGCTGACCCTGACGGTCTCCAGCCGGGTCAGACCGCTGGCCGGATCATAGCGCGGCACGCGGGACAGACCGCTGTCGATCACAATCCGCACGCCCTCGATCGTCAGACTGGTTTCGGCGATGGAGGTCGCCAGCACCACCTTTCGCACGCCCTCGGGGGAGGCTTTCACCGCCGCATCCTGATCGGCAGGCGTCAGGGCGCCATAGAGCGCAGCCACAACCACGTCTGGCGGCGTTCCCGCCTCGCGCAGTCGCTCTTCCACCCGCCGGATTTCGCCCTGTCCGGGCAGGAAGACGAGGATGGAGCCCGTCTGGTGTTCCAGCGCCCGGTGAATCGCACGCGTCACCTGATCCTCGATGCGACGATCGCGATCACGGCCCAGATAGCGCGTCTCCACATCAAAGCTGCGGCCCATACTCTCGATCACGGGCGCATCGCCGAGCAAGGACGCGATGGCTGCACCGTCCAGAGTGGCGGACATGACCAGAATCCGCAGATCCTCACGCAGCACCGTCTGACAGTCGCGGGCGAAGGCCAGGCCCAGATCAGCATCCAGGCTGCGCTCGTGAAACTCGTCAAACAAGACGCCGCTGACGCCGTCCAGAGCCGGATCGGCGAGGATCATCCGGGTGAAGACGCCCTCCGTCACCACCTCGATTCGGGTCCTGGCGGAGACCAGGGTCTGAAAACGGACCCTCAGCCCCACTGTCTCACCGACAGATTCCCCCAGGGTCTGCGCCATGCGCTGAGCCGCGCCGCGTGCGGCCAAACGCCTCGGCTCAAGCATGATCAACCGCCCTTTAGCCGCCCAGGCCTGATTCATCAGGGCCAGAGGCGCGCGCGTCGTCTTGCCCGCGCCCGGCGGCGCAACCAGCACCGCACAGGGGGATTTGTCCAACGCCGCCGCCAATTGCGGCAAAACAGGTTCGATAGGCAGCATCAGACAGCTTTTGCCTCGCCAGATTCTCTCGTCACGCGCACGACCGTTGCGTCATTGCAAATGCGTCTCTAACCTCCGGTCAATCAATACGCACGGGCGCATTCCGCGCCTGTCGAGGGGGAACCCGATGACCGAGAAGTCCGCCGGCGCAAGCGGCAACCGACTATTTCAGAAGAAATCGATTGAGCACATTCAAAGAGAGGCCGCCAGAAGCGAACTGAAGCGCACACTCGGCCCCTGGAACCTGGTCAGCCTGGGCGTGGGCGCCATTATCGGCGCCGGTATCTTTGTGCTCACCGGCCAGGTGGCGTCGGCAAACGCCGGTCCGGCGATCATGCTGTCCTTCGTTGTGGCGGGCATAGCCTGCGCCTTCGCCGGCCTCTGCTATGCAGAGCTGTCGTCCACCATGCCCGTGTCCGGGTCGGCCTATACCTACGCCTATGGAACGCTGGGGGAGGTTTTCGCCTGGGTCATGGGCTGGCTGCTGGTGCTGGAATACGGCGTGGCCGCGTCCACGGTCGCTGTTGGGTGGGCTGGCAATGTGGTCAGTCTGCTGCACGATTTCGGGATCAATTTCCCATCCATCACCATCAACGGCCTTCCAAGACCGGAATGGGCCACGCCGCTTCTGGCGGCGCAGCCGAACGGCGCGGGACAACTGACCTTCCAGTTGACCGGCACCGCCAATCTGGTGGCGGCCTTTGGCATCGGGATGGTGACGCTGCTGCTGGTGATCGGGGTCAGTGAATCGGCCCAGGTCAACAATGTGATCGTGGTGATCAAGCTTCTGGTTCTGCTGGCCTTCATCGCCATCGGGGTCAGCTATGTGAACCCCAAGAACTGGATTCCGTTCATCCCGCCCAACACCACGGGCAAGTTCGGCGAGTTCGGGGTCAGCGGGATATTGCGGGGCGGCTCGATCATCTTCTTCGCCTATGTGGGCTTTGAAGCGGTCTCCACGGCAGCCGCGGAAGCCAAGAACCCTTCCAGGGACGTGCCCATCGGCATTCTGGGCGCCCTGATCCTCTGCACCTTCATCTATATGGCCGTCGCCGCCGTCATGACCGGCGTCGTCCCCTACAAGGAACTGGCCGATCCGGCGCCCATCGCCGTGGCGATCGACCGGATGAACCCGACCTGGGCGCTTGTGCCCTATCTGGGCAATGCGGCCCATCAGCTCAACCTGGTGTCCGTGGCGATCAAGATCGGTGCGGTCACGGGCCTGTCTTCGGTCATGCTGGTTCTCAGCTACGGCCAGACACGGATCTTCTACACCATGGCCCGTGACGGCCTGTTGCCCAAGGCGATGGCGGTTGTGCATCCCAGGTTCCGCACGCCCTGGATCGGCACGATCCTGCTCGGCGCCTTCATTGCGGTGGCGGCGGCTTTCCTGCCCATCGACCTGTTGGGCGATCTGGTGTCGCTGGGCACGGCGCTCGCCTTCTCCATCGTCTGTCTTTCCGTCATCTATCTGCGGATCACACGACCGGACATGGAGCGTCCGTTCCGCGTCCCCGGCGGGATCACGACGGCGGTGCTGGGCATCATCTCCTGCATGGTTCTGGCGGGCTTCAACCTGTGGCCCATGGTCGAAAAGGCTCTGGATCACGATCCGATCCCGCTCGAAATCCTTGTGGGTTACTGCATCGTCGGCGCCATCATCTATGGCGTGTACGGCTACTGGCACTCCAAGCTTGGCCGCGGTGAGGAGATCATCGAGGCCGACGCCAATCCCATGGAGCCGCCGCACCGTCACTGATTGCGGCCCAGGACAAGGCCCGAGCGTCCGATGCGGCGCTCGGGCTTTTTTTGATGTCTGAAATATTACGGCGTGCCGGAGCCATACAAGTCGCGCAAACTGTTGCAGTTTGGAAATGCTGACGCCATTTGGGGCGTCTAGTCGTGAGACATGACACTGGACATGGCAGAACCCGTCGCGACTCAGATTGTGCTCGTTGATGACGATCCTGGAATTCGGGACGTGATCTCCGAGTTTCTCGAAAAACATGGTTTCCATGTCGAGGCAGTGCCAGACGGCGCGGGTCTGGGCCGGGCCTTGTCACGCTCCAAACCCGATCTCGTCGTGCTGGATGTGATGCTGCCAGGAGAGGATGGCCTCAGCCTGTGCCGCAAACTCGCCAGCGCCGACGGCCCTCCCGTTATCATCCTGTCAGCCATGGGGGATGACACAGACCGCATTGTCGGTCTTGAACTTGGCGCCGACGACTATCTGTCGAAACCCTGTAATCCGCGCGAACTGCTGGCCCGCATCAAGGCCGTGCTGCGAAGACGCAATGAAACGCGAGGGGATGGCGGTCTGTCCGCCGAATGCGAGTTTAGCGGTTGGCGGCTGGATCTGGTCAAGCGTGAGCTGCGCTCGCCCGATGGCGTCATGGTCAATCTGTCCGCCGGGGAGTTTTCACTGCTTCGTGCGCTGGTGGAACGGCCTCAGCGGATCCTGACCCGCGACCAGCTGCTCGACTTTGCGCGCGGGCCCGATTCGGACGCCTATGATCGCGCTATCGACGTGCAGATCAGCCGACTCCGCCGTAAACTGGACGACGGGCGCGACGGCGCAGAACTGATCCGCACGATCCGCAATGAGGGTTATGTTTTCATGGCCAAGGTGAACCGCCGGTGACGGAACGCGTCAGGACGCCGTTTCGCCTGCCGCTTGTCACCCAGGTCATGGGCCTTGTTCTGGTCAGCCTGATGGCGGCCATCGGCATTCACACCGCCATCGCTCTATTGATCCCGCCACCGCCGCCGGAAATCTACCGGACGAGCGAGGTCGCCTCCGCCCTGCGCGCGCCGGGACAGCCCGTGACCACCCGCAGCGGCCACACGATCAGCGCCAGGCTGATCGATCATCCCCCCATGGAGCGGCCTAACGAAGCCAGGCCCTTTCGGCTGGAGCGGTGGATGTCGCGCGACCTGGCTCAGCAATTGAACGTGGCGCCGGACGATGTCCGCGTCTTCTTTCCCGAAAACGGAAACAATGTGGGACGGCGCTATATCCGCGCCATGCACAGCCAGATGCCGCCGCCCCAGCGCGGCGGACCGCCTCAGCAGGACGGCAGACCGCCGCCGCCGGACGAGGGACCGCCTGGGCCAGATGCCGCGCGCGATGGGTCGCATGCCCCTCAGGAACGTCCTGCCGGTCCGCCCCCGACCGGTGATGCGCCCGATCCCCCCAAGGGCGGCGGGTTCGGCCCCTATCCCACCCATGGCCCTGCCCTGGGCGCAGATCCGTTCATGATCGCGCCATTCGAGGCCTATGTCGAACAGGCGCCGGACCAGTGGGTTGAACTCAAGGTGGCCGAGGTGAGCCTGCTCGGCGACTGGCGGCGACGGGTGCTGATCGGGTTCGCCGTTTCATTTCTGGTCCTGGCGCCCGTCGCCTATCTGTTCGCCCGCTGGCTGGCGGCGCCCATTGCAGGCTTCGCCAAGGCTGCAGAGCGACTGGGCCGCGATCCCGGCGCGCCGCCGCTGACGCTTGCCGGTCCGGCAGAAGTCGCCTTGGCTGCGAATGCGTTCAATGAGATGCAGGAACGGATCCGGCGCTATGTGCAGGATCGAACCGCCATGATCGGTTCCGTCGCTCATGATATGCGAACGCCCCTGACAAGGCTTCGGTTTCGCATCGAACAGGTCCCGGAGGATCTTCGCGCAAAGCTGTCGGCTGATCTGGATGAGATGGAGGCCATGATCTCCTCCACCCTGTCATTCGTGAAGGACGCCAGCGAGACGGCAAGGCGTCAGAAACTGGAGCTGCGCTCCCTCGTCGAGACGGTGGCCCTGGAGATGGCCGAAACCGGTCTTGATGTGACCATGGAGGACGGCCCCACAATCATCATTGATGGTGACGCCCTAGGCTTGCGCCGCATGGTGGCCAATCTGATCGACAACGCCGTCAAGTTCGGCTCGCGCGCCCGTCTGCGCGTCACGCTGGCCGACCGTGAGGCCGTGATCGAGGTCGATGACGCCGGTCCGGGGTTGCCGCCTGCCGATCAGGAGCGGGTGTTCGAACCCTTTGTGCGGACCGAGCCTTCCCGCAGCCGGCAAACCGGCGGCGCTGGCCTTGGACTGGCGGTTGTGCGCTCCATCGCCCGCGCCCATGGCGGAGACGCCAGGCTATCCAATCTGGAAGGCCACGGATTGCGGGCCAGGATCACCTTGCCATTGTGAAAGCCTCGCTCAACCCCTTTTTGTTCCCTTCGTCCTCGAGACCCGCCACATGCCCAGCAAGTTCCACCTGCCGACGATCGCGACCCTAGCGACAGCCTGTCTGATCGTCGCCGCCTGCGCATCTGCCCCTTACGGCGCGCCCCCACGCGGTGAACGCTCAGACCGCGGCGAACGTCCTGATCATGCTGACGGTCCTGGCAGTCTGCGGCAAAGGCTGAACATATTCATCAGCCCGATGGGAGAACCGTTCCGGGGAACACGTGACCAGCCCTATGTTTCAGGGACCTGGTTCGCAGGCGCGGACGCTGATCACGACGGGCGGTTGACGGAAGCTGAATTTATGGCTGACGCAGACCGCTTTTTCGATCAGCTCGACACCAATCATGACGGTGTGATCGACGGCTTCGAACTCAATGATTACGAGCGGGTGGTCGCGCCGGAAATTCAGCCTCATATCGACAGCCTGCGCGCAGGCGAAGGCATGAATATGAACCTCGGCAGGAGCGAGCGCGGCCGGACGCGCAGCGGGCCCTCTGAAGGGGACCGCGGCCGCGAGCCACTGGCTGGGGATATTGGCCGTCAGGGTGCTGCTATCTATGGCCTTTTAAGCGACCCCGAGCCCGTGGCGTCCGCCTCATCAGAGCTGTCGGGTCGCATCAGTCGCCAGGAATGGCGCGCCGCCGCGCACCGCCGGTTCTCGCGACTCGACACAAAGAGCCGGGGATGGCTGTCTATGGCGGACCTGGCGAAGACCCCGGTTCAGCTTGTGCTGGAAAAGCAGGAGGCCCGCAGAAAGGCGCAAAAGCCGCCGCCAAAACCTTAGGCGCCGATTTCGCCTCGCGGCCTAAGCATCAACGACCGCCCGGTGAAGCCTGTTTTCATGAAAGAACAGCGCCTGCCCCACCAAGGTTTTGACGGCATCCTCGCGGAATGGCTTGGTGATGAGAAAGGCCGGCTCAGGTCGTTCGCCCGTCAGCAGATATTCCGGAAATGCTGTGATAAAGATCACGGGTATGTTGTAGAGCCGCTGAATATCGTTAGCCGCATCCATACCGCTGGTGCCGTCGGCCAGGCGGATATCCGCAAGCACAAGGCCCGGCTTGACTTCTCCCGCCAGCGCGACGGCGTCGCTGCGCGTCGCCGCCGAACCCGCCACCCGGTGACCCATGTCGCGGACCAGGCGTGTCAGATCGAGCGCGATGATCGGCTCATCCTCCACAATCAATACGTCCGTCAGCGGCAAGCGGCCCAGCATCTCATTCGCCGAATGAAGCTGTCGCCCAAGGTCCGCCTCCGAAAGGCCCAGAATGCGCGCGACGTCGGGGTCGCTAAAGCCCTCGATCGTCGACAAGAGCAGCGCCGCGCGGCTAAGCGACGGCAGGGCGTCGCCCGCCACGGGATCCGAAGCAGGTTCAGCCGACTTTGCCCAGACCGAATGCAGC
>CAIOJR010000170.1 GCA_903858685.1 uncultured Caulobacterales bacterium
AGGAGCAGGAAGCCTCAGCCGCTGCGACGCCATCCAATTCAGCCGCCGCCCCGGCGCCCGCGAACACAACGGCAACAGCAACGGCAACTGCAACGGCGGGCGCACCCGCAGGCGCAACGGTAGGCGCAACGGTAGGCGCAACGCCAGTCGCCCCCTCGCCTGCGCCTGGGTCGGACATGACGCCCGCCGTCAGCGCCGATGGTCGGATGGTCTATGTGACCCGACGCCCAGAGCCCGCTGTCGCCGCCGCCGCCGCGCCGCCGGTCGAAGCGCCAGCACCCGCAGGTCCGCCCGCTTTGCCGCCGCCGCCGGCCATGGAAGCCGTGCCCGAGGTGACGCCTCCCCCGGCCTTTTGCTCAATTCAGGCCAAATTCGATTTTCTGGAAAAGGTGCACAAGCCCGCCTATGCCGCAGCCATCCGGAATAATGATGCTGCCCGCGGCTATCTGGCGACGCTGAACCAGTTGGCCCAGGACTATGACAGCCACTCAAACCCCGCCGCCGTGCTCGCCAGGGACCGGTTTCGCACCTTCGAGCCCAAGGCGCGCGAAGCCTATGATCTGGCCGGTGTTCTGCTGCAACTGGACCAGAAGATCAGGGATGCGCCGCTGGAACACTGCTCGGGCGGCAAGGCGGGCTAAAGCGGCTTGTGCTTCGGCTCCCTGGGCGGCGGGTCCAGGGACGGAGTGGGACGATAGTCGACCTGTTCGCCGCAACCGCATTTCACCACCTGCCGATAGCTCAGTCCCAGTCGGGGCGTCTTCAACAGGGCCCCGCAGGCTGGGCATCGCACATCAAACGGCGTTGGCGATCTTGCCATGTGTTTTCCCCATCCCCACCCTTTGATGGCCCCGCCAAATGCGTTAACTTTTTGTTAGGGCTAATGCAGCGGCTGTTACAATCATTGATCCTTGTCAGGATGAAAGGCGCCATCTCGTCGCAGATGGAGGCGCTCAGGCGAAAACACGCCCTGAACGCGCCGTTTCGGCCCGATTTGAACGAAGCTTTAACTAAATCACGAACTCCTGACTGACGGATTACAAGGTTTTACATTTCAATGATTTGCTGTAAAAAACCCCATCAGGGTGAGCATCCGTTTTCATGACCACATCGATCAGCAGCTTTCCCATCGCGACGTTCCTTCGGGCCATTAATCATTTTGGTCTGGAAGTCACTGAAGATGCGGTGGAGCGGACATTCGCGGTCGTCGGCCCCCGCATCGACATCATCAAGGCGATCTCCATCGGGCGTTCGCTCGGCGTAGAGATACGCCCGGCTGTCTGCGCGCCCGAAGACCTGATCCGTCTGGCGAAGATGACGCCGATCATCTGCTTTGATCGGGCGGGACAGGTGCTCTATGTCAAGAGCATCGTCACCAACAACGCCTCAGGCACGGTTATCACCTTCAATGAGGGGGATGACGGTCAGGTCCCTGAAACTGTCTGCAACGCCGACCAGTTCGGCAAGATCTTCTCCGGCTGCCTGTTGACGCTTCGCCCGACCAAGCGACTTGACGCCATTGTCATGCCCTTCGGTTTTGACTGGTTGAAATCGGCGGTGCGCTCGGAATCGCGACTGGCGCGCGACATCGTGCTGTCCAGCGCCATTATCTCGGTGCTCGGCCTGATCCCGGCCTTCACCACCATGCTGGTCATGGACCGCGTGATCACAAACCACTCCAACAGCACCCTCTATGTGATCATCGTCCTGGTGGTCATGACCATGCTGTTCGACATGTTCCTGTCGTTCGCCAGCAATATCCTGCTGGAAACGCTGGCCACCCGCATCGACGGGAAGATGAACCTCTACATCTTCGACCGCCTGCTCAACCTGCCCATGCAGTATTTCGAGAGCACCGAAAACGGCGTCATTCTGGGCAAGCTGTTCAAGGTCTTCCGTATCCGCGACTTCATCACCGGTCAGTTGCTGCGCACCTGTCTGGACATGATCAATCTGATCATTTTCGTGCCGATCCTGTTCATCCTGAACTGGCCGCTGGCCTTTTTCGTCTTCTTCTGCGCGGCGGCGATCTTTGCGATCATCGCGGTGTTCATGCCCCATGTTTCGCGGCGCCATTTCGAGCACACCCAGGCTGAAATCCGCAAGAATTCATTCCTGATGGAGACCGTGCAGGGCATCAAGACCGTCAAGTCGCTGGCGCTTGAAGGCCGACGCCGGGTGGAGTGGGACCAGCACGTCGCCAACGCCCTCACCGCCAAGCAGGCTCTGGGCCAGATCTCCAACTATCCCCGTTCCCTGACCCGTCCGCTGGAGCGCAGCATCTCGACCGGCTCGATCCTGATCGGCGCAGCGGTCGCCCTGTCCCAGCCCAACCTGATCTATCCGGGCATGCTGATCGCCTTTTCGATGATCGCCGGACGGGCCGCCGGGCCTCTGGTCAGCATGGCCACCCTGACCGAGCAGGTCGGCGAAGTGACGACCGAGATGTGGGAAGTGGCGTCCGTCGTCAACGCCCCGCCCGAAGACGCCCGCACCGGCACCGGCCTGAAACAGACCGTCTCCGGCCGGGTCGAGTTCCAGAATGTGGAATACGCCTATGCGCCGGGCCTGCCGCTCGCCCTCAACGGGGCGTCCTTCACCATCGAGCAGGGCACCATGTTCGGCATCATGGGCCGAAGCGGATCGGGCAAGACCACCATCACCCGCCTGCTTCAGGGTCTGAGCAGTGAATATTCCGGCAAGATCAAGCTGGACGGCATGGACCTGAAGGAGGTCGAACTGTCGCACCTGCGCTCCAATCTGGGCGTGGTGCTTCAGGAAAACTTCCTGTTCCGCGGCACGATCCGCGAAAATATCGCCATAGCCCGCCCCTATGCCAAGTTCTCCGAAATCATTGCCGCGGCCCAGCTTGCCGGCGCCGAAGAGTTCATCGAACGCCAG
Organism: uncultured Caulobacterales bacterium; assembly: GCA_903858685.1. Classification (GTDB taxonomy): domain Bacteria; phylum Pseudomonadota; class Alphaproteobacteria; order Caulobacterales; family Caulobacteraceae; genus CAIMFV01. The sequence continues at coordinate 2,902 of CAIOJR010000170.1, forward strand.
CCGCGCGGCTATGACACCTATCTGGAAGAGGGCGGATCAAATCTGTCCGGCGGCCAGAGACAGCGCCTGGCTCTGGCCCGCGCCCTGCTGATCGAGCCGCCGATCCTGATCCTGGACGAGGCCACCAGCGCGCTCGACCCTGAAAGCGAGGCGATCATCAACGCCAATATTGCGCGCATAGCCAAGGAGCGCACAGTGATCTGCGTCTCGCACCGGCTGTCCATGCTGGTGCCCGCCGATCAGATTCTGGTGATGGAGCGCGGTCGGGTCTACGATATCGGCTCGCATCAGGAACTTCTCTATCGCTGCGACATCTATCGCTCCATGTGGAACCAGCAGAACGACCACAGCCAGCACCAGCCCAAACAGAAACTGCTGCTTCCAGCGTCCAAATTGCAGCCATTGTAGTGTGCGACTTGGGCGTCGGGTCCCGGTATCCGCGCCCCCCAGTTGAAGACCTTGAGGAGTTCAGGACTTGGCCAAGAAGGGCAATCTGTTGAGCCGACTGACGGGCAAGAGCCCGGGCGACTCCACGCCGGGGGCCCTGACCGTCGTGGCGCCGCAGGAAAGCGATCTGTTCAGCCCGTTCTCGCCAGAAACGTCCAAGATCATGAAGGGCCCGCCGCGCGGGGGCGAGATGATGATGATCTATTCGATCTCGGCCATGGTGGTCCTGTCGATCCTGATCATGAGCGTCCTGAAGCTTGATCGCGTGGTGGTGGCGCAGGGCAAGGTCAGCGCCGCGGGCGGCCCGCTCTTCGTTCAGCCGCTGGACCGCTCCATCGTCAAGAGCGTTCTGGTGCGCGCCGGCGACACGGTAAAAAAGGATCAGGTCCTGGCCATTCTGGACCCGACCTTCGCCGCTGCCGACCTGACCCAGATGCAGCAGAAGCAGGCCAGTACCGCAGCCCTGGTCAAACGGCTTCAGGCCGAACTGGCGGGTCAGGCCTATGTGCCTGACAAGCTCAGCCCTTACGAGGTGCTGCAACTGGGCATCTGGCGCCAGCGCCAGCAGGAATACCAGCAGTCGGTCCTGGCCTATGACTCCAAGATCCGCGCCGCCCAGTCCGACATAGCCCGCAATCAGCAGGACGCCTCGGGCTTTGAGCAGAAGCTCAAACTGTCCAGCGAACTGGAATCGATGCAGACTAAACTGATCGAAAAGGGCTATGGCAGCCGCATGCAGGAAATCGCCGCCTCCCAGGACCGGGTGGAGGCCCAGCGCCTTCTGTCGGAAAGCCGCAACCAGATCGCGTCCGGCAGCCACAATGTGTCCTCTCTCCTGTCGGAAAAAAGCGTCTTCACCAGCAAGTGGCGCGACGATACCGGCGCAGCGCTCGTCCAGGCCCAGAACGAACTGGATCAGGCCAACCAGTACCTGTCCAAGGCCAACAAGCAGAGCGATCTGACCAGCCTGCGCGCGCCCGACGACGCCGTGGTGCTGCAGGTGGGGGATGCGTCCAAGGGCTCCATCGTCGATTCCAATGCCGTGACCAAGCCGCTCTTCACCCTCGTCCCGGTCAAGGGCGCGACCGAAGCCGACGTCACCATCGACGCCAAGGACATCGGCTTCGTGAAGCCGGGCGACAAGGCGCGGGTCAAGTTCGACGCCTATCGCTTCACCCAGCACGGCACAGCCGACGCGGTGATCGAGACCATCAGTGAAGGCTCCTTCACCACCGACGATAATGGCCAGAACCGCCCGCCCTTCTTCAAGGCGCGGATCAAGTTCACCAAGGTGGCTCTGCACAATGTGCCCGAAGGCTTTCGACTTGTGCCCGGCATGACCATGCAGGCCGATGTGCTGGTCGGGCGACGCACCATATTGAGTTATCTGCTGGAAGGCGCCCTGCGCACCGGCTCAGAAGCCATGCGCGAACCACAGTAGGAGGCGAAGATCATGGCTGGAGGCGGCGCCTTTTCCAAACTGTTCGGCCGAAGCGTCGAAGACTTGCGCAGCAAGGCGCTGAAGGCGGACGAGCAAGAAAAGTTCGCCGCCGCCACCGAGATCTGGCGTCAGCTGGCCGAGGACGGCGAGCCCGACGCCTGCTGGCGGCTCGGCTCGCGACTGGAACGCGGACTAGGCTGCGTCCAGAACTTCGGCGAGGCGACCCACTGGTTCCGCAGGTCGGCTCAGGCTGGCTATCCACTGGCCATGGCCAAGCTCGGCGAAATCTATATGGCGGGCCGCGCGGCGCCCCTGACGGTCGGCGCCGAAATTGCGCGCGCTGCAGGCGAGAGCGATGACGGCGCCGTGGAAGGCGTGATGGGCCAGCTCTTCCCGCACGGTCTGTTGATCAAGCCCGACTTGACCGAAGCTGCGGCCTGGAATCTGGAGGCGGCAAGGGCGGGCAATGTCGAGGGTCAGGTGCGCCGCGCCTATCAGTGCGCCGCCGCGCTTGGCGTTGAGCGAAATTATGCCGAGGCTGAGCACTGGTTCCGCGCCGCCGCTGATCAGGGCTCCGCCGCCGGCCAGTTCGGCCTTGGCGTGCTTTATGCCGGCGGTCACGGCGATGCGCCCGACCGGGACAAGGCCAGGCTGTGGTTTGAAAAAGCGGCGGAACAGGGTGACGCCTCGGCCAAGATGTGCCTGGCTCTGCTGCTGGACGAGGGTGACGAGGCGGACAAGGCGCGCGCCCTGCGCCTGTTGCGCGAGTCCTCGGAAGCCGGCCATCCCCATGGCATGTACAGGCTCGGACTTGCCCTGCGCTTTGGTCGTGGCGGGGAGGCGCGGCCGTCGGAAGCGGAATCCTGGCTGCGGCGCGCCGCCGTGAAGGGCCATGTCCGGGCCATGGTGGCGACCGGATCGCTTCTGATCGACCGCCCCAATCCGGAATATCTGGCCGCCAGCCAGATGTTCCGCGAAGCCGCCGATCTGGGCGACGCCGAGGCCCAGTTCTCGCTCGCCTGTCTGTTCCTTGAGGGGCGAGGCGTGCCGAGAGAGCTCGCCGAGGGCGCCAGCCTCATGCGCAAGGCGGCGGATCAGAAACTGGCCATAGCCTGCGAAAGACTGGGCGCGCTCTATGCGGACGGCATGGGCGTCGAGCAGGATACGGCTGAGGCCGAGCGCTGGTTCCTGGCGGCGGCCGACGCCGGCAGCCCGCGGGGCTTCTACAATATCGCGACCATGCACGAGATCGGCGCCGGACGCCCGGTCGACCGGATCGAGGCCGCCAAATGGTATCGCAAGGCCGCCGATCAGGGCCTGGCCATGGCCGCGGTGCGACTGGGCCTGCTGCTGGCCCAGGGCGAGGACGGCGTCGTCCAGGACTATGCCGGCGCCGCCAGATGGTACGCCAAGGGCGCCGAACTGGGCGCCACCGAAGGCGCCTGGAACCTCGCCTTCCTCTATATTCGGGGGCTGGGCGTCGAACGCGACGTGGAGCGCGGTCTGTCCATGCTGGGCGATCTGGCGCAGAACGGCGTGGCGCGCGCGGGCTGGGCCCTGCATCTCCTTTTCGAGGAAGGGCTCTACATCGACGCCGACCCGACGCGGGCCCAGACATGGCTGATCGCTGCTGCGGAATGCGGCAATGCCGACGCGGCCTGCAAGCTGATGCGTCAGGTGGAAGCCAAGGATCCGCTCGCCCCGCCTCTGATCGAGGCTCTGGCCCTGTTGGAAGCCTGCGCCGACGCTGGCGCGGCCAGCGCCCAGGCGATGCTGGGTCGGCTGGCCTGGGAAGGCAAGCTGTTCGTCAAGGACCCCTCCCTCGCGCTTCGCTGGATGGGCGAGGCCGCCGAGGGCGGCGACGCCTTCGCCCAGGCCTGGATGGGCGATGTCCTGTCACAGGGCGACGGCGTGGTGCAGGATCTGGCGGCGGGACTGGAATGGAGACGACGCGCCGCCGAGCACGGCCATGTCGGCTCCGCCATGCATTATACGCTGGCCATGGAGGCGGCGGGCTATCCCGGCGCGGCGCGGGAGGACCTGTTCATGCTTTGGCAGTCGCTAGCGCAACGCGGCGACCCGCTGGCGCAACGAATGCTGGGTGAATATTACCTGCGAGGCCATGGGGTCGAGGCCTCTGTGACCAAGGGCGCAGACTGGCTTCGCAAAGCTTCTGCGGCGGGCAATAATGCGGCCCAGACCATGCTGGCCGGTTTGATCCTGCAAGGCCAGCTTGAGGGCGAGGACATGCGCCAGGCGCTGGAATTGCTGATCGCTGCGACGGCGGCGGGCAATGTGGACGCCGAATATAATCTGGCCGTCTGCCTGCGACGCGGCGTCGGCGCGCCGGTCAATCTGGTCGAGGCCAGACGCCTTTTGCGCTCTGCGGCGGGCAAGGACCACGCCTCGGCCCAGCTTTCTCTGGCCGACCTCCTGTGGGACGCCGGCGACAGCGAGGCCGATATCAACGAGGCCATAGGCTGGTATCACAAGGCCGCCGCTGCGGGCGCGCCCGGCGCCCATTACGGCCTGGCCCGCGCCTATGAAGAGGGTCGCGGCCTGCTGCCCGACCGCATGAAGGCCCTCATCCATTATCGCACTGCCGCAGAGGGCGGATATGGCCCCGCCAAGGCTGCGCTCACCCGCATGGTCGCGCCGACTTCGGCTTGAAGCCGGGCTGGCGCACGAATACACGCGCCCTGATCGCCCGCGCTCCCGGTGACCACGTCGTCGCAGAAAACGCTCTGATCCTACAGGATTTTGTCCTAGGCGCTGCGCTTGTCCGCCGAATTGTCCATGCGGAAGGTCACCCGGCTCCAGTGGCGGGAGGTGTTCTTGTAGCGGGCCGGGCGATGTATGCCCATGACGCGGGACATTTCCCAGTTTTCGAACAGACAGATGCGCTCCGGCGTCATGTCCATATGACCTTCGGCGGCGATCTGGGCGAAGGCGCGGGTGACGAGGCCAGGGCCGGTCAGCAGCCAGATCATGTCGCTGTCGCCGCGATTGACCGCCTCCACCCCGCATTTCAGCGCCCGCTGGATGACCGGATGGCCCGGTGCAGCCCCGAGGAAATTATTGGCCAGCGTGCCCATATCCTCCTGATAGGCGAACAGCTTGCTCGCCTGCGGAATATAGAGGTCGAGCGGGGTCAGGCACATGTCGTCCGCATCGACATAAATCCCGCCGCACACCGAAAGATAAGCCAGCCGGAACAGATCCGCCCTCTGGGCCGGATGAACCGAGCGACGAAAGGCCTCGCTCACCTCGCGCCCGTGATGCTGTGCGATAAAGGCGGCGGCGCTGCGATCATCAAAGCGCTCATAGGCGTAATCAGGATTGCGCTCCCCCCACAGGGCCATCAGGGCCAGAACCTCCTGTGGCGGATCAGCGTCCCAGAACTGGATGATCTTTTTCGGGATCAGCTGGTCAGGGCGCGCCTCGGGTCCCACGGGGCCGGGCGCGGCCTTGCGCTGGGCATGGATGCGCAGGCGGATGCAGGCGATGATGTAAAGAAGCGCCGGCGCTGTTGCGTCCGGCTCCAGCCGCACCAGATCAAGCAGGGCTTGCGGCTGTTCCGCCAAGGGCAGGGCGAGGGCCGCGCGCACATCATGCAACATGTCCGCATCCAGCACGAAATCGTCCAGCATCTGGCCGATATGGTTCTGCGAGGCGTTCATGGAGCGGCCCTGCACCCGGTTGAGCGACGGGTTCAGCCTGACCCAGACCTTCAGCTCGCGCCGCGCCTCGTCGGTGCGGCCGACCAGGAGATAGGTGCGCGCCAGCTCATAGCGCCAGTGACCGGCATATGGCGCCAACGCCACGGCGGCCTCATAATCGCCGACAGCGGCCCCATGGTCTTGACGCGCCGCCGCCAACTGGGCGCGCACGCCCAGCACGGCCGCCCGCTCCAGCCGCGTGGCGGCGGGCGCGTCTCGCAGGGAGACCTCCAGCGCCGCAAAGTCGCCCAGCAGCAATTGCAGCCGCGCATATTCCTGCCACACGTCAAAGCTTCTGCGCAGACTGGCCGGCAGCTGGTCCAACCCGTCCTTCGCGCGCTGATATTCGCGAAACTCCCGCAGGATGAGGGAGCGCGTGATAGCCACGGTCGAGATCTGGCCGAACGCGGCCTGGGCCCGGTCCAGCAGCGCCATGGCCTGGGTCAGGTCGACCATGGCCGAGGCGGCGCGTGCGCCCACCATATAGGGCCAGATATTGCTGGGGTCGCGCTCCATGGCGGTCCGCGCATTGGCCAGCGCAGCCTCCGGGTCCTCCGCCGCCAGGGCGTACTCAGCCTCGACGATCAGGGGAATGACATGGTGCGGGTCCAGCTCGCGCGCC
>CAIOJR010000171.1 GCA_903858685.1 uncultured Caulobacterales bacterium
CGCCACCATCTTCATGGGTCAGGTCGAGGGACCCATCTTCATCCGCGCCTATCTTGACCGGCTGTCACGCTCGGAACTGTTCACCCTGATGACCGTCGGACTGGCCTGCGTGTCCGGTTCAACCATGGTGGCCTATGTGACCATCCTGAAGGACGTGCTGCCCAACGCCGCGGCCCACGTGCTGACCGCATCCATCATCTCCGCCCCGGCGGGCGTGCTCCTGGCTCGCATCATGGTGCCGTCCGGCGAGAGTGAAACCGTGGCCGAGGTCGAGGCCAGCGACGACCGGCGCTATGACAGCGCCATAGACGCCGTCATCCGCGGCACTGGCGATGGTCTGACCGTGCTGCTGAACGTGGCCGCGACCCTGATTGTGTTCGTCGCCTTCATCGCCCTGCTCGACAGGATCATGCTGGTCATTCCAGCGATTGGCGGGGCGCCGGTCACCGTTGAACGCGTGCTGGGCTATGTGTTCTCGCCCGTCGCCTTCGCAATCGGCGTGCCTTGGAGCGAAGCCCATGCCGCGGGTGGTCTTCTGGGCGTCAAGCTTGTCCTGACGGAGTTCACGGCCTTTATTGATCTGAGCCAGATCGCCACGGGCGTCTTGTCGGAACGTTCGCGGATGCTGATGACCTATGCGCTGTGCGGTTTCGCCAATATTGCATCAGTGGGCATAACTGTGTCGGGCTTCAGCGTGCTGGTCCCCGATCGCCGCAGGGAGATTATCGGCCTGGCCTGGAAAGCCCTGCTGGCTGGATTCCTGGCGACCTGCATGACGGCGGCCGTTGTTGGACTTTTGCCTAATGTGCTGTTCGGCGGACATTGATCCTGCGCAGAAAAGCCAGAACCGGAGAGACGAAATGAAGCTCTACTTTTCCAAGCGGGCGCCGAACCCGCGTCGGGTCAGCTGGGTCGTTGCTGAAAAGGGCGCCGCCGATCTCGAGCAGATCGACATCGACCTGCTGAAGGGCGATCACCAGACGCCCGAATATCGCGCCAAGGTGGGTCTGCCGACCGTACCGGCCCTGGAACTGGATGACGGCGCAGTGATCACCGAGTCTCTGGCCATTTGCCGATATCTGGAGGCCCTTTATCCAGAGCCGAACCTGTTTGGGCACACGCCCAGGCAGGTGGCCATGATCGAAATGTGGACCCGACGCGCGGAAATGATGCTGGCCACGCCTCTGATGTTGACCGTGCGCCACAGCCACCCCGCGCTCGCCGTGCTGGAAAAGCAGTCGCCTGAAGTGGCCCAGTCAAATCGCACAGCCGCTGAACGCTCGCTCAGACTGTTCGAGACCCAACTGGGCGCCCACGCCTTCATCGCCGGGGACACGATCAGTATTGCCGACATCGTGGCCTATATCGGCTTCGATTTCGCCCGCATGGTCAAGTTCGCGATTCCAGACGACATGCCCAACCTCACGCGATGGGCGGCGGCCATGCGCGAGCGTCCCGCCGCCAAGGCGGGCGTGTGAGCATGTGGGCGGCGGCGGCGCTTGCCCTTGCCACGGCGACCGCCGGGCCGTCCAGCGACTATGTGAGCGCGGTGGAGACAGAGGCCCTGATCAGCCAGCTCAATGCACAGCTCCTGGCCAGCAGCAGCGCGACGTCGACGCTGGAGCAATGGTGCGCAGCCCATCACATGGCTGAACCTGCGCGTCTGAGCGCGGTGCGGGACAAGGGGCCGCCCAGGCCAGCGACGCCCGAGACCCGGGCCCGGCTGCAGGTCGGCGCGGACGAGCCTTTGGGATTTCGCCATGTGCGTCTGGCCTGCGGCCGTTACGTCATGTCGGAGGCGGACAACTGGTATGTGGCCTCGCGTCTCAGTGTCGAGATGAACAGGGTGCTCGACACCACGGACACGCCGTTTGGACGAGCTGTTCTGGCGCTTGGGGTCCACCGTCAGACAGTCTCTGCGGAACGGATCTGGTCGCCCTTGCCGGCAGACTGGATAGATGCGCCGGTCGGCGCGATCGCATCGCCGCAACCGGTCAGAAGCGATCAGTCCCTGTTTCGACATCGCGCCATTCTGCTGACGCCTGCGGGACTGCCTGTCTCTGAAGTGGTGGAGACCTATCAGGGCGCCGTGCTGGACTTTCCGCGTCACGCAGCCTCACCCGGATCCGTCCGTTAGATATCCCGCTCGCCCGCCACCAGTGAGGCCATGGCCAGACCTTGCGGGTTGACCTCAGCTTTCAGGCCGGCGATGACGCCCAGCCGATTGGATTGCGGCTGGTTCTGACTGACCTTCCACTTGCCCGTCATGTCCTCGGCTTCGATTTCGACGCCGACCAGAGTTCTAATCAGGGCGTCCAGATAGTCCTGCGGCGCATCGCTGACGCGCCAGGGCTCCGGGCGTTTGGCTTCATGCGCCTGGGTCAAGGACGTCAACTGTTCCAGGACCCAGGCCGGGTCGTCGATCACGCGGATCACCCCGCGCACCTGAACCAGGGCATAGTTCCAGGTCGGCACGACCCGGTGGCTGGCCGCCTTGCCTGCGTACCAGCCTGGACTGATATAGGCCTGCGGGCCGCTGAAGGTCACCACGACTTCGGCGCCGCTCTGCGCATCGGCCAGCGGATTGACGCGCGGCAGGTGAGCCTGCAGCAAGGGCGTGCGCCCTGTCAGGTCGAGATGAAAGGGCAGGGGAGTCGCATCGATCCGGCCCTGCGACATGAAACTGATCAACCCCAAGGGATAGGCGCGGATCAGACCGTGCAGAATCTCGGGGCGCGTCTCGGCAAAAGGGGGCGGATTAAACATGTGCGCCCGCGCGGCCGCTGCAGTTCTCGTAGGACTTCAGAACCCGTTCGATGCTGGCCGGAAAGCGGACAAGGGCGGCGTCAGGGCGCGTGGGCCTCAAGACCAACCCCGCGCCGCAATCCGGACGCCGGCCGCCGAGCGGGCGTTCGAAACACTCGGCGCAGACGGTGCATTCGACGGGGCAGATGCGGGCGTCTGCATCACCGATCGGCAGATCACGATCGCAACATTCGCAGTTGGGGCGCAGTTGCCGCATCAGTCGCTTCCTTCTCGATTGGCTCTCAACCCGTCGGGCCCGCCGCCGCTATGTCTGGATTGTAACATCTGGGCGCGGTTTACGGTCTAGAGTAAAACGCGCAGGTTCTGCAGCCAGGGAGGCGCAGGTGTTGGATCTGGAAGGCGCGGCCATTGCCGCCAATCGCTTTGGGCTGGGCGCCAGACCTGGCGAATTGCGCCGGATCGCCGCGGATCCACGCGGCTGGCTGAAAGCACAATTGACGCCGGAAGCGGCGCCGCCGATCGAAGTCGCCGCCCTGCCGCACACCGCCGACGCCGCCGCCGCATTCTATAACTGGGTCGCGAGCATTGGAATCGCGCCGGGCGTGTATCTGGCGGGACGAGGCGACAAGGCTCTGCCGACAGCGTCTCCCGCGCCAGCCATGGGCTCTGCGGGCGCACAGCTGGGCAAGCTCAGCATCGAGCAATCCTATATCCACACCCTGGGGCCGGCCTATGCGGCGGCGGTAGGCGTGCGCTTCAGACTGGGCGTCACCACCGAGCGGCCATTCTTCGAGCGATTGGTGAGGTTCTGGTCAAATCACTTCACCGTTTCAGCGGCCAAGCCGGACATCATCGCCCTGGCGCCGGTGTTTGAACGAGATGTGATCCGGCCCCGCCTGTGCGGCGCCTTTTCCGATATGTTGCTGGCCTCTTGCCGTCATCCGGGCATGCTGATCTATCTGGACAATTACCTGTCCATTGGTCCCAACTCGCCCTTGGCTCACCACCCGCAATTTCTGCCGCCTTATCTGCGCGAGCGGATGACAGGGCTGAATGAAAACCTGGGTCGCGAGATTCTGGAGCTTCATACGCTGGGCGTGCGGACCGTCTACACCCAAGATGACGTGACCAGTCTGGCGCGGATCATGACGGGCTGGACGGTGCGCGGCCCAAAGGAGGCGCCTGGGAACGACAATCGATTTCACTATGTCGACTTCGCCCATGAGCCCGGCGCGCACAGTCTTCTGGGCAAGCGTTATGGTGCGAACCGCGAGGGGCAGGGCGTGGAGGCCCTGCATGATCTGGCGTTGCATCCAGCGACCGCCCGACACCTTGCGACCAAGCTGGCGCGGCACTTCATCGCAGATCAGCCTGTGGCGGAGTCCATAACGCGCATCGCCAAGGCGTATCTGGACACAGGCGGCGACCTGACAGCGACGACCCTGGCCGTCATCGACGACCCCGCAGCCTGGACGCCGCGCCCGCTCAAGATGAAAACGCCGGAAGACTATGTCGTCTCCACGCTGCGCGCAGTCGGCGCACCGGCCCCGTCGGGACCAAAACTGATCGCCCTGATGGAGCGGATGGGGCAGAGGCCCTATGGCGCGCCCGGACCTGACGGATGGTCGGATCTGGAGGATGGCTGGACTGGCGCTGACGCGCTGTGGAAACGCATCGAATGGGCCAGCGCCCTGGCTGCGGGCGCCGCCTCCGCCAATATGGATCCGGCTTCGGTGGCCGACGCCGCCCTGGGACCGCTCCTCAGCCCGTCCACGCTTTTAGCGATCCGCGGCGCGGAAAGTCCAGCCCAGGGACTGGCCCTGTTCTTCGCCAGCCCCGATTTTCTTCGCAGGTGATCCCATGACCCATCGCCGCCATCTGCTCGCCGGTTTAGGCGCCATGAGCGCCGGTTTGAGCTTGCCCCGCATAGCCTTCGCCAGCGCGCCCACTGAAAAACGTCTGGTGGTCATTGTTCTGCGCGGCGCCATGGACGGACTGTCGGCCATGCCCGCCCATGGCGACCCCGACTATGAACGCGCCCGCACAGGTCTGGCGATTTCCCCACCCGGGACCGAGGGCGGGGCGCTGCATCTGAACGGCTTTTTCGGACTTAATCCGGCGCTGTCGGGCCTGAAGGCGCGTTACGACCGGGACGAACTCATCGCCTTCCACGCCATAGCCTCGCCCTATCGCGAGCGGTCTCACTTCGACGGACAGAACCTGCTGGAATCCGGCGGTGTTCAGCCCTACGCCCTGTCCAACGGTTGGTTGAACCGCGCCCTGGCGGGTCTGCCGGCAGATGCGAGGCAGGGCCGTCGTCAACTTGGCGTGGCCTTGGCGCCGGCCATGCCCCTGATGCTGAGGGGCGACGCTGCCGTGACGTCCTGGTCGCCGTCCGTGCTGCCCGGACCCGGCCCTGATCTTGTCGCACGCCTGCGCAAACTCTATTCAGAGGTCGATCCAAAGCTGCGGGCCGCTCTCGACGGCGCGGTCGGGGCCAATATCTCCCCGGCGGAGCCTGGAAATGGATATGATCCCTTTGTCGGACTGATGCGCGCTGCAGCCCGTTTCCTGACGGATCCGGACGGGCCGCGCGTCGCCATGGTCGAGTCATCCGGTTGGGACACTCACGCCAATCAGGTCGGCCCCTATGGCGTGCTCAGCCGGAATTTCGCCGCGCTAGACAAGGGCGTGGAGGCGCTCGCCAGCGGGCTCGGCCCGGCCTGGAGCGAGAGCGCGGTTCTGATCATCACAGAATTTGGCCGCACCGTCGCGATGAATGGCACCGCGGGCAGCGATCATGGAACCGCAAGCGCAGCCTTTCTGGTCGGCGGGGCCGTCGCGGGCGGTCGGGTTGTGTCGGACTGGCCGGGCCTGAAAAGCGCCAATCTCTATCTGGGCCGGGACCTGCGTCCGACGATGGACCTGCGCGCCGTCATGAAGGCTGTGCTGCAGGACCATCTGGGGCTTTCACGGGACTATATTGCACGGTCCGTTTTTCCCCAGAGCCAGGATTTGGCGCCGATCCCTGGTCTGTTTCGCGCCTGACCAGTCGGTCGGACCAAGCTGGCAGAGGTCAGGCAAGTTCAGGGCTGAACAGGCCGTCAATCAGCACGAACGCGACCCGGCAGACCCGGTCCGAGCGATTTGCCCAGCCGTGATTGGTGCCGCGCTGAACGACAATGTCGCCCGCCCGTACTGTGGTCTCGCCCTTGTCCATGATGAGCACGATCTCGCCGTCGAGAATGATCCCATAGTCGATCGACTGGGTGCGGTGCATGAAGGCGTGCCGGGTGGCGGCGCCGGTGTGACGCGAAGCATCCGCCGCGCCGATCTCGGCGAAATGGGCGCGAGCCTGTTCGGCCGTCAGGCTGGCGGTTTGCGCCGTTTCGGGCGGGAAGTCGACGACGCGGATGCGGGTTCCGTTTGCCGGAGGCGCAAGAACAACGCCGCCTTCAGCGGGCTCTCCAGAGGCGGCGTCAATCGGGGCGGGCGTGGCGCGCGTATTCCATACCTCGTAGAACCAGGCCCCGCCTTCGCCCCCGACCTGGTGAATACGAGGCGGCGGCGCATCGCTCTGGATCACCGCTTCGCCCTGGGCGTCATGACCGGTGACGATCCGGCGAAGAGGGGCTGTCGGCATGTGTCGCTCCCAAATGGTCTTGGCCCTGAGGGGGCTTGGCGGCTCGATCTTCCACCGGAAACCCTATCGGTGTCCATGGCTGCCGGCGCGCCGACGCCGTCGGCCCATGGGCGCGACGTGAAGGATCGTGCGGACGCAATTCGCCGTTGGACCTGCGCCATGGGACAGGTAGTCTGCGTTCATACGTCTATGGGGCGCCATAGGGGTCAATAAGATCCGGACCGGGGAAACCGCCATGCATGATCTCGTCATCCGCAATGCCATAATCGTGGACGGGACGGGGCGACCTGCGTTTCCGGGCGACGTGGCGGTGTCCAATGGGCGCATTGTCGAGGTGGGATGCGTGTCCGGCTCTGCGCGGCGAACGCTGGACGCGCAAGGTCTCCATCTGACGCCCGGATTTGTCGATATCCACACCCATTATGACGGGCAGGTGTCATGGGACAGCCTGCTGGCGCCGTCCTCGACCAATGGCGTGACCTCGACCGCCATGGGAAATTGCGGCGTGGGATTTGCGCCCGCCCGCCCGGACAAGCATGACTGGCTGATCCAGCTGCTGGAAGGGGTTGAGGACATTCCGGGCTCGGCCCTGGCCGAGGGTCTGAGCTGGGACTGGGAGAGTTTTCCGGACTATCTCGACGCGCTCGACCGGCGTCAGTACACCATGGATATCGGCGCGCACATCCCGCACGCCGCCCTTCGCGCCTATGTGATGGGCGAGCGCGGCGGCGACCACAAGGAGGCGCCGACGAGGGCTGAAATCGCGGAAATGGAGCGCCTGACCTTTGAGGCGCTGGAGGCTGGCGCGCTCGGCTTTACAACCTCGCGCACCTATATTCACCGCTCCCGCAATGGCGACAATATCGGCACCCTGACCGCCTCGGCCCAGGAATTGCTGGGCGTGGCGAGCGCGATGAAACGAAGCGGCAAGGGGGTGATACAGCTCATTTCCGACGCCTATCTGACGGCTGACGACGCCTTCGCCTCACAGGAACTGGCGCTGATCCGGCATCTGGCCCAGGATACTGGCCGTCCAATATCCTTTACAGTCCAACAGTCTGACGACGCCCCTGACCGCTGGCGTCACATCTATCGGGAAGTGGACGAGATGGTGATGGACGGGCTGGAGGTCAGCGTACAGGTGGCGCCGCGACCGATTGGCGCCATCCTCAGCTTCGCGTCCACGACCCATCCGTTCCTTGGCGCGCCGAGCTATCGCGCCCTGGCGGCGAAGACGACGCTGGAGGAGCGGCTCAAGGCGCTGGCGGATCCGGCCCTGAAGGCCCGGATCCTTGAGGAACATGCACAGTTTCACCCTCCGGGCTTTGCGGGCGTGCTGTTCCACGCCTTCCATCGCATGTACCGCATGTCGGACCCGGTGGATTATGAACCGGTGGAGAGCACGTCACTGGCCGCGGAGGCCGCACGCGCGGGCCGCGATCCCGCTGAATACGCCTATGATGTCTATCTGGGGGAAGGCGCGCGGCGGCTGATCTACATGCCGCTGATCAACTATGCGAAAGGCAATCTGGACGACGTCCACGCCATGATGACCGGACCTCGCGCGCTCTATGGACTGTCGGATGGCGGCGCCCACTGCGGCACGATCTGTGACGGCAGCTTTCCCACCACAACCATTGGCCTGTGGCCCAAGGGCAACCGGTCCGGGTTGACCATTCCGCTGGAACAGCTGGTCCACGGCTATACGCAACGCAATGCGCGCCATGTCGGCTGGTATGATCGAGGCGTGGTCGCGCCGGGATATCTGGCCGACATCAATGTGATAGATATGGAAAGGCTGTCGCTCAGCCCGCCAGAAATCGTGCAGGATCTGCCGGCGGGCGGCACGCGACTCCTTCAGACGGCGCGCGGCTATCGCTGGACCCTGAAGGGCGGCGTGGTGACCTTCGAAAACGGACAATGGACTGGTCAGACGCCGGGCCGCCTCTTGCGGGGCGAGCAGCATCTGGCGTCTGCGGCGACCTGATCAGCGGGCGCGCGTGCCGGGCTCGTCAGCCCCAACCGGCCAGCGACGTTTTTGCGTTCCCCCGGCCAGGGGAAGCTTGCTTTCATCGATCATGTCGCCGCCCTTCATCACAAGGGCGATATTCTTGGCGTTGTTGATGTCGACCGTGGGGTCAGCGTTCAGCAGCAGCAGGTCGGCGATCTTGCCTTCGCTGACCGTGCCCATGTCGCGCTCCTTGCCCAGGAAGACCGCGCCATTGAGCGTGGCGATCCGGATGATTTCCGACGGCTTGATCCCGGCCTGAGCCAACAACTCCATCTCGCGCTGCGTAGCCGGCCCGCTGGACTGGTCCGTGCCCAGCGCGGCCACGCCGCCTGCCGCCACGATCTTGGCGATGTTTTCCTCGCAGATCGGCGTCATGACCTTCATCCACCAGGTCCAGGTGCGCTTTTGCCAGGCGGCGCGGGTCTCAGTCTTCAGGATCTGACGTTCAGCCCCGCTGAACGAGGCGACATAGAGCGGCTGGTCCAGATATTCCGGATGTTCGACCAGTCGGCTGTAATTCTCGCCAATGGTCAGGGTCGTGGCGAAGGGCGTCTTGCGGGCGGCCATCAGCTTGACGAAACTGTCGCTGACCGGGCCCTGAATCACGGGATGGGCGAGGGTGTCGGCGCCGGCGAATATCGCCTCCAGAGAGCGACGCTCGCTGGAGACATGCACCGTCGTCCTGATCCCATGCAGATTATAGAAGCGGATGATCTGCTGCATCAGTTCCGCAGGCATCAGGGTGATCATGGGACGCGCCCCCCAGCCCTCCTCGTCATAGGTGATTTTGAGGATATCCGGTTGCTGTTCAGCCAGATGCTTCTCCAGAAGCGGCTTGTCCTTTTCGTAGTCGGCGATGCGCACGGCCATGAAATCCCCGTGGCTGCCCGGATAGGTGATCAGATTTCCGGTGGCGAAGATCCGCGGCGACAGGATGCGGCCCGCCCGCTCATCTGAGCGCATCTTCAGGATGTTTTCCGGCTGGTTGCCGACATCGACCACGGTCGTGATCCCGGAATACAGGAAACTGGCCAAGGCCGCGCGCGCGGCGTCTTCGTCAATCACCGGGCGACCGTCCGGCGTTTTCGCGTCGCTGGCCCCGCGCAGGTGGATATGGACATCCATGATCCCTGGCATCAGATATTTGCCCCGCCCGTCAATACGTCGCCCCTTCGGCGTGCTGACAGAGGCCGGGCCGACGGCGACGATCCGCGTCCCGTCCACCACAACGGTCATGTCGGGCTTGCTCGGTCCGCCAGTCCCGTCGATCAGGGTCACATGCTCGATGGTCCATGTCCCGGCGCTGGCGACAGGCGCGGCCAGAAGAAGTGAAAGCGCGAGGCTGCGTGACAGGATGGATCGAAGCATAGGCTGTTTCCGATGGAACTGGGGCAGGTGGTCGTCCGCTCTGCGTCCAGTCTGTTCAGGAACGCGCAAGGCGGCAAGCAATTATGCGTCGGGCTCAATAGCCGCTCGCCTTGCGCATCATTAATGTAGCATCGTGGCGTGGGGCGGCGCAGGGGGCGGGCGCTGCTGGGACGGGAGATGGAATTGGACGCTGAGGTCAGTAGGGACGCCGAAGCTCAGGTCGAGCTGATCGCCGGTCAGGAATCAGGTCTCGCGCGAACGCTCAGCCGCGCACAGGTGGTGATGATCGCGCTTGGCGGCGCGATTGGCACCGGGCTGTTCGCTGGCTCAAGTCTGGCGATAGGCTATGCGGGACCTGCGGTGCTGATCAGCTATCTGATCGCTGGCTTCGTCGCCGCCGTCATGGTGCTCAGCCTGTCGGAAATGGCGGTCGTCCATCCGGCGGCCGGATCGTTTGGCGTCTATGCCGAGACCTACCTCAGTCCCTGGGCCGGTTTCATCGTCCGCTACACCTATTGGATGGCGCAGATCCTGGCCATTGGCGGGGAGGCTGTGGCGGTCGGGGTCTATATGAATTTCTGGTTTCCGGGCTCCCCCGTCTGGCTGTGGTCGATGGGCTTCGGCGTTGCGCTGCTTCTGATCAATTCGAGCTCCGTGAAAAGCTTCGGCACTGTGGAATACTGGTTCACCTCGATCAAGGTCATCGCGATTGTGGTGTTCATCGTGCTGGGGCTCTCCGCCGTATTCGGGCTGGGTCAGGCGCCGCTCGGCCTGCACAATGTCACCGGCCTGCCCGGCGGCTTCGCGCCCCATGGCTTCAAGGGCGTATGGATGGCCGTGATCATGGGCCTGTTTTCCTATAACGGGATCGAGGTCATCGCCGTGACATCGGGCGAGACGGCGAATCCGGCAAAGACCATCCCTGCAGCATTACGCAGCATGGCGTTGCGGCTGGTCCTGTTCTACGTGCTCGCTCTGTTTGTGGTGGTGGCCTTTGTGCCCTGGATGAGCGTCGGCTCGAGCACCATGAATGGCAGCCCGTTTGTGAAGGTGTTCGCCCATTCCGGCATCTGGCAGGCGGCGGGCATCATGAATTTCGTCGTCATCACCGCCGCCCTGTCCGGCATGAACACCAATATCTATCTGTGTTCCCGGATGCTGTTCTCGCTGTCGCGCGGGGGCTATGCGCCGGGCTTTCTGGGCCGGCTCAGCAAGTCAGGCTCACCGATTTCAGCGATCGCGGCGTCTGGCGTCTGCATCCTGATCGCGGGCGCGGTCTCCAAGCTGACGCCCAAGGCCTATGACTATCTGTTCGGCATTGCGCTGTTCGGGGCCATGACCGTCTGGATCATCATCCTGCTCAGCCATCTCAGCTTTCGCCGTCATCATCGCGCCAGCGACCTGACCGTTCGCATGCCGGGCTTTCCCTACATGCAGATTGCAGCCGTGCTGCTGATCAGCGCGGTACTGGTCACCATGGGACTGGACAAGGACTGGCGTCTGTCGTGGATCGCCGGCGTTCCATGGCTTGTGGCGCTGACCCTGGCCTATCTCATCCGACAGGCGCTGAGTCGGCGGGCAGGACCACTTGCAACAGCTGCAGGTCAGCCGACGCCTTCGTCAGCCCCCAGCCTTCACCCGCGGGAATGACAAAGGAGTCGCACGCTTTCACGCCGTGATCTCCGCCCCTTTGCAGGGTCGCCGCGCCCTCCAGCACGAAGGCGAACATCAATTCTCCGGTGTGAGGGGCGAAGACTATCTCGTCTTGGCCAGCCGGTCGGATGACGCGGGCATCGGCGATCCCGCGCGTGGCCTGGGCCATGCCAGTGTCACGCCGCTCAAAGCCCGTATCGCCAAGCGGTGTCCAGGGGCAGGCGCTGGCTATATGGCGCAGGAATAGCTGACCGCCATAGTCGCGGTCGGGCAGGGTGCGTCCGGTCGGCAGGGTCATGGGGTGATCGGCCAGGGTCTCGTGCAGAGCGGGACAGCCGATCTCCACCACTTCCAGTCCCGGCGATGATTCCAGAACCCGATGGCGTATGCGGGGCGGTTGCAGGACGCAGTCGCCCGCCTCAAGCAGGAACGGCTCCCCCTGATCCTCATAAACGACTCTCACCCAGCCCTTGCGACAGAAGATCATCTGGAACCGGATCTTGTGGAAGTGCACCCAATCCGACACCGGCCCGCCATCGGGAATGGCGATGTGGGAGGCGATAAAGCGTCCGCCCAGGCGACCGGGGATAAGATCCCGGTACAACATGCCCGCGCGTCCGGCGCCCATATTGGGCGCCTCGCTCTGACGGGTCAGGATGAATTCCGGCGCCAGATCGGGCAGGTCAAACGGTGGATCGGCGTCGATGAGTTCGATCAGCGTGCCATTGGGCGCAGTCAAGCGCTGGCCGGCATGTTCACCGGAAATGTCGCAGGCGAGCCGGATGAGTCCCGGATCGCCCTGGCCCGGCGCCAGACGCAGCCGCAACCCATAGCCCGAAAGACTGGCCACGCTTGGGTCTTCCGCGGGAAAGATCGTCTCGACCCGAAAGCCCAGCGCGCCAACAAAAAACGCCAGGGTCGGGGCGAGTTCAGCGCAGGGCAACAAGACCTCTGCGGGCCCGGCGACATGGGACAGATCGGGAAGCGGCATGAACTTTTCCTCAGGCGCAGGGCGGGTGCAACGCCTCTACACCATGAAGGGCCACGGCGTGTTTGAGAAGCACGTCTCGGCGTCAGTTCACACCGATCCGACGGATGAAGCAAAAGGGTTTCTTTTACGAATTATCCGCCTGTAGTTATCACTGGGCGATCCAAACAGGGCGCGCCCGGGCCCGGGACGGTTGAAGACGATGCGCGCGACGATCAAGGATGTGTCAGCGGCCGCCGGCGTAAGCACCAAGACGGTGTCTCGCGTGTTGAACGGCGAGCGCTACGTGTCCGAAGCCTTGCGCTTGCGGGTCGAAATGGCAGTGGCGCAACTGGACTTTCAGCCCAGCGCAGTGGCGCGGATCCTGGCGGGGAAACGCAGCAACCAGATCGCCCTGATCTATGACAACCACAGCCCCCACTATATCCATCAGATCCAGACGGGCATCTGGGAGCGCTGCCTGGAGCAGGGCGTGCGACTGCTGGCCCAGCCCAGCGACGCGGGGTCGCCCAACCTTGCGAGGGAAGTGGGGGAACTGATTGATCAGACCCGGGTCGATGGTGTCATTCTTTCCTCTCCCGTGACCGACGCCTCTGCCGCGCTTGAGGCTCTGGACAAGCTCGGCGCGCCCTATGTGCGAATATCGCCCGGGACGGATCACGGCCGCAGTTCGTCGGTGTCCATGGATGACGCCAAAGCCGCAGACGACATGACCAGTCATCTGATCGCATTGGGCCATCGCAGGATCGGCTTCATTTTTGGACACCCAAATCACACAGCCAGCGATCTGCGCCATTTCGGATATCGCCGTGCGCTGGACCGCGCGGGTCTTTCCTACGAGCCGAAATATGTGCGGCCCGGACTGTTCGACTTTGCATCGGGAGAAGCCGCCGCCGATACGCTGCTGGACCTGCCGGTTCCGCCCACCGCCATCTTCGCCAGCAATGATGATATGGCCGCCGGCGTTCTGACGGTCGCGCATCGACGCGGCATCGCCATACCGCAGGATCTGTCCGTCGCAGGCTTTGACGACACCGCACTCGCCAGCCAACTCTGGCCGCCTCTGACGACCGTGCGTCAACCCACGCGCCAACTGGCCTATGCCGCCGCCAGTCTGCTTTTTGATGGCGACGGCGTTCCGGTTCATCGTCGATTGCCGCACGAACTTGTTTTACGCAGTTCTACAGCGGCGCCCCGAAGTCGCAGCGAGGCTTGATCGGAAATAGAGCGACTCCAGATTGATAATAATGATATAAAAATCACGAAATTGGACATGACATCGTTATCATATTCACGACAGCCGAGCCATGACAGAGTGTGCGCAGCGACGGGCTGGAGCCTTGTTTTTGACCTGGGTTTCGATCGGTCAATATCCATTTCTGATGGGCGCATCCAGAAAATATGCTGATTTAATTATTATTTCTGAGTTGGAAAACGTTGGATTTTCTCCGACATAACCCTGCGTAGTCAGGCGTCAGCGTCGCTCAAAGATTGATCGGCCGGGTGGTTTCATCGCCGCACATCGTCTGTAATTGGGATGGCCGCCGCGTTGACACCTCGAGGTTCCGGAATAATATGACACCGATGACATACCTGCCTGAACCCGCCAAAAGCCGCGAACTGCACCCCGGCGGCCCGTCAATCTCCGCCATCGCCTGGGGGATGTGGCGGTTTTGCGGCGCCGACGTCGCGGCAGCTCAACAGCGTGTCGAGGCGGCCCTGGAGTCCGGCGTGACGCTGTTCGACACAGCCGACATCTATGGTTATGGCGACAGCGACGATGAGCGTTTTGGCGATGCGGAGGTCCTGCTCGGCAAAGTGCTGGCGCGGACGCCGGATCTGGCCCGTCGAATGGTGATTGCGACCAAGGGCGGCATCATTCCGGGCGTCCCCTACGATTCGAGCCAGGCCTACCTGACCGGCGCGATCGAGGCCTCGTTGCGCCGTCTGGGCGTGGAGCATGTCGCGCTCTGGCAGATTCACCGCCCAGACATCCTGACCCATCCCCAGGAAATCGCTCGGGCTCTTGAAGCCGCCCATGAAGCGGGCAAGATCGGCGCCGTGGGCGTGTCCAACTATGCGGCCTCTCAGGTGGACGCGCTCGCCGCGCACCTTCGTCTGCCGGTCATATCCACGCAGCCGGAGTTCTCGCCCCTGGCGATCGAACCGCTTTCAAATGGCGTTCTCGATCAGGCGATCGCGCGAAACATGACCGTGCTGGCCTGGTCCCCGCTGGGCGGCGGGCGGCTGGCGCAGCCCAGGTCAGAGCGTGAGCTTGCGGTCGCAGCCGCGCTCAAGGACGTTGCTCAGGCCAATGACGTCTCAGTCGCAGCGGCGGCTTACAGCTGGATCATGGCCCACCCGGCGCGACCCATTCCGATCGTCGGCGCCCAGACCGTAGCGCGCATCTTGGAAATTCCAGACGCCTTCAAGCTGCGTTGGACCCGCGCGGACTGGTACAAGGTCCTGACGGCGTCTCTTGGAGCACCTCTCCCATGAACCGTCCCCCTTGCGAGGTAAGCTGGTTTTCGGCGCTTTGCGACGATGATTACGAGTTTCTGGGCGTGCAGGACGCTCGCTTGCAGTCCAGCTGGGACCATTGCCGGGACATCGTCCTGCAGGCCGAAAGCGGCGGGTTTGACAATATCCTGTTGCCGTCGGGCTATGAGCTTGGTCTCGACACGACAGCCTTCGCCGCAGCGGTGGCGACCCAGGTGCGCAAGATTCGCCTTCTCATGGCGGTGCGGGTCGGTGAAATGTGGCCGCCGCAACTGGCCAGACAGATCGCGACGATCGACCGGATTCTGGGCGGTCGGCTAACGGTGAACATCATCTCCTCCGACCTGCCGGGGGAAAAGCTGGCTTCGGCGCCGCGCTATGCGCGCACAGTAGAGGCGATGTCGATCCTGCGCACCATGCTGAACGGGGAAGCGCTGGACCACCAGGGCGAGTTCTGGAAGCTGAAGCTCGATCCGCCACGTATAAGCACCACTTCGGGCAAGGCGCCGTTTCTCTATTTTGGCGGCCTGTCGGAAGATGCGCGGGAAGCGGCCGCCAGGGGCGCAGACGTCTATCTGATGTGGCCGGACCGGAAGGAAGCCGTGGCCGATATCATTGCGGACATGAAGTCGCGAGCGACCCGCCACGGTCGCACTTTGCGCTTTGGCTATCGCGCCCACGTCATTGTGCGCGACACCGAATCCGAGGCCCGCGCCAGTGCGGATCGGCTGCTGAGCAAGCTCGACGCGCAATCGGGCGCGGCAATCAAGGCCCGGTCCCTTGATGCTGCATCGGCAGGCGTTCAGGCTCAGGCGGCGCTGCGCCAGACGGCGGGCGATGACGGCTACGCCGAAGCGCATCTGTGGACCGGCGTCGGTCGAGCGCGATCGGGCTGCGGTGCAGCTATTGTCGGCGACCCGGATCAGGTGCTGGCGAAGCTCAATGATTACAGGGACATGGGGATCGAAGCCTTTATACTGTCTGGTTACCCGCACGCGGCGGAAGCAGATCTGTTTGCGCGTCACGTCCTGCCGAATATCAACCACGGTCCTTTGATCTAAGCCACGATACGAACGGGACTGACGTCCTCAAACCACGCAAGGCAAGACCTCGAAACGAGGCGAATGGCAGCTACCCGAGGGGGTAGACACTAACATGGGAGGGAACCCGCTATGAAACCATCAACACATCACATCCTGATGCTCGGCGCCTCAGCGCTGGCCCTGGCAGGCTTTGTCGGCAATGCGGCGGCGGCCGCTGTCGATACTGACAATTCAACGATCGCAGAAGTGATCGTCACCGCGCAAAAACGTTCGGAAAACCTGCAAAAGGTGCCCATTGCTGTGGCCGTCGTCGGGGGCGACCAGGCGGCTGCGCAGAACCTGAACGACCTTCAGGATATTTCCAGTGGAGTCCCCAGTGTCGACTTCCGCACCAGCGCGTCCAACAAGGATCGCACCATCTTCGTTCGCGGCGTCGGCACCATCTCGACCTCGCCGGGCGTGGAGCCGTCCGTGTCGACAGTGATCGATGGCGTGGTCATGGCTCGCGCGGGGCAGTCGACCGTTGACTTCTCCGATGTTGACCATGTTGAGGTTCTGGAAGGCCCGCAAGGGACGTTGTTTGGCAAGAACGCCACAGCCGGCGTGATCAATATCGTCACCAAGGCCCCGTCCAATACGCTCGGCGGTCATCTGGACGCGGGCTATTATACGGGCAATGAGTTCCGCGTGGCGGGCGGCGTATCCGGCCCGATCAACGAGCATCTGCGCGCGTCGCTTTCGGCCTTCACCAGCGGCTTCGAAGGCAATGTCACCAACCTTTATGACCACAAGAAGGTGAACGGCTATCGCCATTCCGGCGCGCGCGGAAAGCTGGTCGCTGAGGTCACAGACAAGCTGACGGTGACCGTAAGCGCTGACTATACGGCATCGCGCGACACCACGCCCAATGGCGTGTGGGTGTCGTCCAGCAAAGTCGCCTATCCGACAGGCGCAGTGACCGCTAACGCCGCGCTCGCAACCGCTATCTCAGGCGCGGGTATCGCGCCCAGCCTGCAAAACCACTACGTCAACACCAACCTGACCAGCCGCGCGATTGACGCCAATAGCGGCGCATCCGTCCAGACAGATTATGACCTTTCCGGCGGCTTCAAGCTGACCACCATCACGGCGATTCGGTCCTGGAGAAACGTCCAGTATCAGGACTTTGACGCCCTGTCCGCGCCGGCCACCGGCATTGTTCAAGCCGGAGACACCGGCCATCTGCGCTTCTCGCAAACGTCGGAAGAGGTCCGCGTCGCGTCACCCAAGGGCCAGTTCATCGACTATGTCGCCGGCCTCTTCTACATGGACGAAGTGGACCATGAGACCTATGAGCGCGACGACCTCCAGATCCTGACGGCGGGACCTTTCGCCTCATCGGGCCTCGCCGCCTATGGCAGTGAGGATGTAAACGGCGCGGTGTTCGGCGAAGCAAATGTCAACTTCACCAACAAGCTTCGCCTGATCGTCGGCGGCCGCGTCCTGCATGACCGGCTGACCTATTACCACAACCGCGTGGACACCCCGACCTCCAACCCCGGCTCGCCCGGGATCGGCGCCAATTACGGCTCGAACGGCGGACTGGGCAAGCAGGGCTGGACCGGACGGATCGGGCTGCAATACGACGTGACGGATCGTGTCAATGTCTATGGCACGGTCTCGCGCGGCTATATGGGCCCGGCCTACAACGTCTTCTTCAATATGGGCGTCAACAATATCGGACCGCTGAACCCGGAAACGTCCAACTCCTATGAGGTGGGGATGAAGGGACAGTTCTTTGATCGCAGACTGCAGGCCGACATCGCCGCCTTCATTACCGATTTCGACAATTATCAGGCCAATTTCACACAGCTGATCAATGGCGCTCAGGTCACCAACCTGATCAATGCTGGCAGCGTCACGTCGCGCGGCGTGTCGGGCGACGTCATCGCCAAGGTGACCAAGGAACTGACACTGAATGCGAATATCGCCTATGACGACGCCCATATCGTCAACTTCCCCTGTCCGGCGAACGCGGCCATCAGCTGCAATATCAATGGCCAGCCCTTGCCGTTCGCGCCCGAGTGGAAGATGCACTACCAGGCTGATTATCGCCGCCCGGTCACCGCAAAGCTCGATCTGGACCTTGAGACGGACTACAATTGGCAATCCAAGACCCAGTATCAGCTGACCCAGACGCCCAACACGATCCAACCGTCCTACGGACTCTGGAACGCCTCGCTTGGGCTGATTGATGGGCAGGGCGGATGGTCGGCGCATCTGGTGGTGAAGAACATCACCGACCAGCAGTATTCGCCCTATCTGGCTGGCGGCAATATTGGCGGACTCGTGCGCTGGGTCGCGCGCGACGACCGGCGATATTTTGGCGTGAACCTGCATCGGGACTTCTGATCCAGCCCTGCAGGCGACAAGAATCGCGCGGTTCACCTTGCCTTTGGGGCGGGCCGCGCGATGTTGTTTTGAATGCTCACCGGCTTCTATCGTCCTAGGGATTCGTCATGCGTCTGGTTCGCGTCGATGATGGCTTTGATCTTGAAGTCGCTGGCCGTTTGATTGTTAGTCACCGGACGAACGCGCCGTTCGCCTATGTCGGCAGGGGCGAACCAGACATCCAGATGGCGCGCGGCAATTTCCGGATCGAGGACTATGTCACCGCGCGGATTCCCTTGCCTGTCGCCCTCATTGTGGGCGAGGGGCGTGATCTGGAGATCCGGCTCAGCACCCATGAGGGCGCCGCACCCGATCTCGTCATCCGTCCTGAAGACAACGGCGACAGGGTCTGCCTGACGCTTCAGACCGCCCCTGCGAATGGAAATCGCCTCTGGCTTCGCTTCGCCGCCGAGCCAGGGGAAAAAATCTATGGCTGCGGCGAACAGATGTCCTATTTCAATCTGAAGGGACGGCGCTTTCCGCTCTGGACATCGGAGCCGGGCGTGGGGCGGGACAAGTCCACGCTGCTGACCTTCATGGCCGACCAGATGGACGCGGGCGGCGACTATTATTGCACCAACTATCCCCAGCCGACCTATCTCTCATCGCGGCGTTACGCCCTGCATGTGGAGACGACGGCCTACACCGCCTTCGATTTTCGTCACGACGATTTTATCGAGCTGGAGGCCTGGGCGTGCCCCGGCCGGATCGAGATCTATGCGCGCCCCGACTTCATCGGCCTGGTTGAAGCGCTGTCAGAACGATTTGGCCGTCAACCGCCCTTGCCGGATTGGGTGCTAGACGGCGCCATCATCGGGCTGAAGGCAGGGGAGGCGAGCTTTACCCGACTGAAAATCTATCAGGACGCGGGAACGGCGATTTCCGCGCTCTGGTGTGAAGACTGGGTCGGCGTGCGGCAGACCTCGTTCGGGCGCAGACTGTTCTGGGACTGGGCCTGGAACGCGCAGCGATACCCCGACTTGCCGGGGCGTATAGCGGATCTGCGGCGTCAGGGCGTTCGGTTCATGGGCTATGTGAACCCTTATCTGTGCGTGGATGGCGCGCTCTATCCTGTTGCGCTGGCGAACAATTATCTGGCCCTGAGGCCTGAGTCCGATGCGCCCTATATTGTCGATTTTGGCGAGTTTGAGTGTGGGGTGGTTGATTTTACCTCGAAAGACGCCGCCGACTGGTTTGCTGAAACCGTCATCGGCCAGAACATGCTCGACCTGGGCCTGTCAGGGTGGATGGCGGATTTTGGAGAATATCTGCCCCATGATGTGCGCCTGAGCAGCGGCCTTGATGGACTTTTGGCCCATAACGCCTGGCCAACCCTGTGGGCGGAGGTGAACGCCAGGGCCGTGGCCGGTCGCGGCCAGACCGGCGAGGCGCTGTTCTTCATGCGTGCGGGCTTTACAGGGGTGCAGGCGCATTGCCCCTTATTGTGGGCGGGCGACCAGTCGGTCGACTTTTCACGCCATGACGGATTGCAGACGGTCATCTGCGGCGCCCTGTCTTCCGGCCTACTGGGCAACGCCTATCACCATAGCGACATTGGGGGCTATACCAGTCTGTTCGACAATGTGCGGACGCCCGAGTTGATCATGCGCTGGAGCGAGATGGCGGCCTTCACCTCTGTCATGCGCAGCCATGAAGGCAACCGGCCGGACCACAATCTGCAGATCGATCAGGACCCGCAGGTGCTGACCCATTTCGCGCGGATGACGCGCATCTATCTTGGTCTGAAGCCCTATCTGCGCGCCCTGTCTGATGAGGCGGCCCGTCGGGGACTGCCCCTGCAAAGACCGTTGTTCCTGCACTTTCCGGACGATGCGCGGGTGTTTGACATTCAAACCGCCTATCTGCTTGGTCCGGACCTGCTGGTCGCGCCTGTTGTTGAGGAAGGGCGGACGCAATGGTCGGTATATCTTCCCGAAGGATGCGACTGGGTCCATATCTGGTCTGGCCAAACCTTCCACGGCGGGGGCAGCGTCGTCGTTCCGGCGCCTTTGGGCCAGCCTCCGGTCTTCTATCGCCGGCAATCAGAGTTCGAACATCTGTTTGCGCAACTTTCGTCAGTTGAATGATGGACCAGGGCATGTGGCGCGGCGGCAAGGCCTTCCTGTTATGCATGGTGATTGCTGCAGGCATATTGAACTATGCGGATCGGCAGATCATCGCCGTGCTCAAGCCGATGCTGCAGCAGCAGTTGCACTGGAGCGACATCGACTACGGCAACCTCACCTCCATCTTCCAGTTTTCATCCGCCGTGGCACTGTTGTTTGCAGGCGCCCTGGTGGATCGGATCGGCTGGCGTCAGGCCAATCCGTTGGCCGTCGGGTCCTGGAGCCTTGCCGCCATGGCCCATGCGTTTGCGCAAAACAGCTTTCAGTTCGGCGCGGCGCGTCTGTCGCTCGGTGCGACCGAGGCTTTGGCGACGCCGACCGCCATAAAGACAATTGCGGCGACATTTTCGGTCCAGGAGAGGTCGTTCGCCATCGGCGTGATGAACGCGGCCAATGGCGTCGGCGCCATCCTGACTCCGCTGATCCTGCCCGTATTGGCGCTGGCAGTCGGATGGCAGGGCGGCTTTCTGGTGGTGGGAGGACTGGGGCTGGTCTGGGTCGGCGTCTGGCGCATCTGGCGGCCAGACCACAGGGTCGCTGCTCAGGGGGCGCCGGAAACGGCATTGTCCGACGCCGACAAGCCGAGCTGGGGTAAAACCCTGACCGATCGACGCACCTGGGCCATCGCCCTGGCGAAAATCATGTCCGATCAGGTCTGGTGGCTTCTGCTGTTCTGGGCGCCTGACCTTTTTCATCGTGTCTACCATCTCAGCATGACCGGATTTGGCCTGCCGCTGGCTCTGATGTATTGCGGCGCCTCGGTCGGGTCGCTTGCCGCCGGACGCATCTCGCAGCTCATGCTCCGGGGCGGGGTCAGTCTGGACCATACGCGAAAAATCAGCCTTCTGGTGCTGAGCCTCTTGACCTTGCCGCTGTCACTGGCGCCGCACGTCGGCAACTACTGGATTGCGACGGCGATCCTCGCGCTGACCCTGGCCGCGCATCAGGGCTATTCCACAAACGTTTTCGCCCTGTGTACGGACATCATACCCCGCGCGAATGTGGCGACGGTGATATCCTTCGCAGCCTTTTGCGGAAATATGGCGGGGATGCTGATCCTGCAGGCCGCAGCGCGAATGCTGGGCGCTGGCTGGGGATACGGACCGCTGCTCGCCTATGCATCCGTGTCCTATCTCGTGGGTCTGGTGGCGATCCAGGTTCTGGCCCCGCGTCTGCAGCCTATACACACCTAAGGGCGTCGAGCGTCGGGTTTACCGTTTGATCGGAACGTTCGCCTGGCCGCCGCCGTGACGTAAATCCTCAATTTTCCGAAAGTTCGACGGGTGTTCCGTGCGGCGTGTGTCGGTAGGCCTCCGCCCAGGCCTGTTTGAGGGCAGTGCGACATTTGTTAGCTCAGCAACGCTAAGGTCGAACAAACCGCGAACTTGGCGATGACTGCGTTTGCCGATGTCGGTCGCTGGTTGCTCCGGTTGCAAATAATTCGTGGCGAGAATGGCTCACACCATGGCGTGCAGGTCGCGCAACAGCCCCGCCGGCCCGTCCTCCGGCTCAATGCCGATCCGGGTGAGCCAAGCCCACATGCTCAGCCGGTGATAGAGGGTGTAGAGCCACAAGGCGCCATCGGCCTCCGGGTGTTCAATGGCTCCGTATCCTTCCAGGATTGGCTGTCTGCTGCGAGGGTCTTCGTGCGCGCAGCAGAATAAGGCCTTGGCAAGGTCGAACAGCGGATCAGCGGCCTGAGCATTACCGAAGTCGATCAGGCCCGTAAGTACGAGCGCGCCGGGGTCCTGCCTGGCGAGGATGTTGCCCGGCTGGAGATCGTCGTGGGCGAAGAAGGGCCCTGGGCTGTAACTGGCAAGGGGTAGGCGCTCATGGGCGGCGCGTTCCAGATCGCGGGCGAAAGCAGCATCGCCGTCTTGCTCAATAAATCGCCGAAATACGGCTTCGAACGCGGCTGCCATGTATTCGGCGTTCGTCGCCCGCGGGCGGACAACCCCGTGGCCCAGCACATAGCCATATCCGTCCATGGGCAGGCTGTGCAGGCGCTTCAGCCAACGCCCCATCTCGCGGTAGGCTGTGATGATGCCTGGGTCCGATATCTGGCTTCGGACCGTCTCGCCGGGCAACCAAGTGGTCAGCGCGTACCGCAGAGGCAGCACCTGACGGGTCTCGTCCACAGCAAGCCATCGAGGCGTTGGCAATTCGCCCCATTCCGTGAGCCAGCCGGAAACAAGAGCTTCCTTCGCCGGCATCCAGGCAGGCTCATCGGGATAGATTTTCAGGACAAGCGGTTCGACGTCGCCGACCAGGTCAATTCGGTAGACCTCCGTGCTCCCACCGTTGAGGCGGGTCACGGCCTTGGGTCGCAACGAGGTATCCAGACAGGCCACGATCGCACGAACCTGGTCCCTATCCAGATCAAAGGTCAGACGGCGTTGACGCATTGGGGCGGCTCTAAGGTGGAGTGAATCTTTGAGGCAGACGTCCGGTTTCCCTCCACCCGACCCTGTCGTTCATTGCGTCCGCTATGAGGCCATTCTCGTTACGCGTGCGGCTGCAACCTCCCGGTAGACCGTTGATCGACCGAGACCGAGCTGGCTCGCCGCCTCGGTGGGTGATAGCCCCTTCTCGACTAGAAGCGATTCAAGGGACTTGACCCGCAAGGCGATGTCGGAAACGGGTTCCTGTCCCGATGAATGATCATGATCATGGTCGTGCATGGACCAAGGGTCGCAGAAAGTTTGACATTGGTAAAGTTGGCGCTTTCAGCACCATCGGCGTCAGGCCGGATTTGCTGTCGCCACACAGGTGCGCAGAGGGCGTCGAATGGAGAGGTTGAGCTGGATCGGCAACCGTCGGCGTCGGCCTTGACGTCCCGCTGTCGCGCTGGTGTCGCTGTGGCGTCGCGCCAGTGGCGTGTTTTTCGCACTCTTCATCCCATAGGTCTGCCCTCGATCGAAAGGAAGCCAAGATGCTGATCCAGAAATATCGACTTCAGCGCGGCTGGTCGCAGGAGCAACTGGCGGAGGTGAGCGGGCTGAGCACACGCACCATCCAGCGGCTTGAGCGCGGGCAGACCGCCAGTCTGGAATCGCTAAAGGCGCTGGCTTCGGTTTTCGAGATTGATCTCAAGGACTTGCAGGAGCCCAAAATGGACGCCACTCAAGATGATCCCCGGCTGAAAGATGTTCGGCCGGATGAAGCGCTCGCCCTTGCCCATGTGCGCAAACTAAAGGGCTTTTACATGCATCTGATCCAGTACGTGCTGGTGATCGCTGGCCTGGCGGCGTTGAACCTGGTCACCTCGCCGCAATATCTCTGGTTCATCTGGCCGGCCTTCGGGTGGGGTATCGGCATGATCGCTCATGCCATCAGCGTCTTTGTTCGCGCGCCCTTCTTCAATGGCGACTGGGAACGCCGTCAGGTGGAAAAATACCTTGGCCGAAAGCTGTAGCTCGATTCAGTCTTGGGCCCGCCGCCACAAGGGGCCAATGGCGAGCAGCAGGATCACCAGGTTGAACGCAGCGCTTGACGGATGGCCGGAGGCGATTGATCCCGAACTGTCGAGGACGAACCAGGCGAGCACGCTGGTCACGACCGTGCGCCGCACAGGCTCCGGAGCGGCCGGATAGAGCATTGTCCGATCAGTTAGCGTCATATCCGGCAGCGGCAAAGTAGTTGGCGCATTCTGTAGCCGAGTACGTGTCGATTGCGGCGGCGATGGCGGCCCAGAGGTCTTCGACGGTTCGAGCTGCGGCCCGTCTGAGTTGGGACTTCAGCTTTGCAAAGGCGTTTTCGATCGGATTGAAGTCGGGAGAATAGGGCGGCAGGAACATCAGTGTCGCGCCGACGGCTTCGATAGCGGCTTTGGCGTCGGGGTTTCGGTGGGCGGCAAGATTGTCGAGGATCACGATGTCTCCGGGCTTTAGGCTGGGGGCAAGAACCTGCTCAGCGTAGGCTGCGAACCAGGCGCCGGTCATCGGGCCGTCCAGAACCATGGGCGCGGTCATGCCGCTCAGTCTCAATCCGCCGATGAATGTGGTCGTTTTCCAATGTCCATGCGGCAGACCGATCCGTAGCCTTTGCCCCCGCGGCGCCCTTCCATGAAGCCGCGCCATCTTGGTCGTCGCTCCCGTTTCATCAATGAACACAAGCTTTGCCGGGTCGAGGTCGAGCTGACCCTCGAACCACACGCGACGCCGGCTAAAGATGTCCGCCCGCTCCTGTTCGCTGGCATGCGCCGACTTTTTTTGAGCGTGATATCGTGGCGAACGAAGAACCGCCACAGGGAAGCGTGACCCACGTGGACGCCATTCTCTGACAAGCCAGCCCGGATCTCCGCCAGGGTGATATCCGGCTTGTCCTGGTAGAGTTTCAGGATCGCCGCGCTGTGAGCCTCTGTGCGGTTCGAGCGCCGATCGCCACCCTGCGGCTTGGGTCGGGCATCACCGCTCATCCTGGAAAGGGACTGCCAGCGGATAGCGCTCGCGGCGCTCACACCAAATCTGCGTCCGGCCTCACGACAGGAAGCACCCTCAGATATGGCCTTCAAAACACGCGTCCGAAGATCAACCGATAGCGATTTTGGCATGGAAGCTGGCCTCCAAGCCCAGCCTCCACGGTGAATCACGCTTCGCGATCACCGAGAATCCCAATTCGATTCAAACCGTTCGGATTTTGCTCTAGACCCATCGAGCCGACCGCTCGCCCAAAGCGCGGCGCCGCCCAGACCGACCGCGATCATCAGAAGGCCAAGTCCGACCATGAACCGGAAGGCCCAGAATGGAATGAGGGTGGGCGGACG
>CAIOJR010000172.1 GCA_903858685.1 uncultured Caulobacterales bacterium
GGTTCAAGAAAGCCCTGTGACGGCGATGCCTTGCACAAAGATGTTTGGTGCCCCAGGCCGGACTCGAACCAGCACGCCTTGCGACAACAGATTTTGAGTCTGCCGCGTCTACCAATTCCGCCACTGGGGCACAGGGCGTGGTGCAGCGGATAACGGAGCCGGCCGTCATGTGCAAGGCGCCCCGTGCAGATCGGGGTCAGGAACCGCTATAGACCACCTGGCCGTCCACCATGGTCAGAACGGCGTGACCCTTGAGAATCTCTGCCTCTGGCACGGTCATGATGTCGATATTGAACGCTGTCAGGTCGGCGCGCTTGCCCGGCGCAATGGTTCCCAGGTCCTTTTCAGCAAAGCGGGCAAAGGCGGCGTTGACGGTGAAGAGCCGCAGAGCGTCGTGGCGCGACAGGGCCTCCTCCGGTCGCCAGCCATCGCCGGAAAAGCCTTTCAGGTCCTTGCGCGCCACTGCGGCGTAGAACTCGACCATGGGGTCGCCCCGCTCCACCGGCGCATCCGACCCGCCCGTAACCACCGCGCCGGACCTCAAGAGCGTGTTCCAGGCATAGGCGCCCTTCAGCCGCTCCAGCCCCAGTCGCGTCGGGGCAAAGTGCAGATCGCCGATCGCGTGGCTGGGTTGCATGGAGGCGATCACGCCAAGCTGGGCGAAGCGCGGAATATCGGCCGGACGCAGATGCTGGGCATGTTCGATACGCCAGCGCGGGTCCGTTCCCGCCTTGGGAAGCGCCTCTGCATAGAGGTCGAGCACGGTGGCGTTGCCCCGGTCGCCGATGGCGTGGGTGCAGACCTGAATGCCCTTGGCCGCAGCCTCTTTCAGCACAGGGCGCGTCCCCTCCACCGTCAGGGTCATCAGGCCAGTTGAGCCAAGCTGATCCGAATAGGGCTCAAACAGAGCCGCCCCGCGCGAGCCCAACGCCCCGTCTGCATAGAGCTTGATCGCCCGCGTCACCACGCGGCCGTCGCCTGCACTACGCGGACCGGAGGCGAACAGCTTGTCGGCGTCCTCGCGATCCACCGCGGCATAGACGCGCAATGGCGCCTCGCCCCTGGCGGCCAGGGTCTCCAGCATCAGCACGTCGTTCCAGGGCGCGCTCATGAAATGCACGCCGGTCCAGCCATAGCGGGTCTCGACCGCCATGCCGGTCTGAAGCGCCTTCAGCCGGAAGGCGTCGGACGCCGCCGGGATGATGGGCCGCACGAGGCTCATGGCATGGTCGACGAACATGCCCGTCAGACGGCCCTTGTCGTCCTTCAGGATGGCGCCGCCGAACGGGACCTTGGTCGTCTCATCGATCCCGGCCTTTTTGAGCGCCAGCGAATTGGCCACCATGGCGTGGCCATCCGCCCGCTCCATCAGCACCGGATTGTTCGGCGAAACCGCATCCAGATCGGCAGCGTTCAGGAAGCGCTTTTCCGGCCAGCCGGTTTCGATCCAGCCGCGTCCGACCACAACCTCGCCAGGCTTCACGTTCACGAGAAACGCCTTCAGCCTTTGCGCCACCTCGGCGGCAGAGGCGGAGCCTTCCAGGTTCAGGGTCAGTTCGCGAACGCCCACACCGTTCAGGTGCGCATGGGAGTCGGTAAAGCCGGGAAACAGGGCGGCGCCCTTCAGGTCGATGATGTGCGTCGCGGGGCCGACCTCGGCCCTGGCGCCCGCCAGATCACCCACATAGACGATCCGGCCGGACTTGACGGCCACAGCCTGCGCCTTTGGCTGCGCGTCGTCGGCGGTATAGATCGGCCCGCCCCAGATGACGGTGTCGGCGATCGGCGCGGCGTGCGCGGCCAGGGGCAGAAACGCGGCTGCAAGGGCGGCCAAAAGACGATATTTCAAGGCTCAGCCCCTGTGGGTGACGGTTTGTTCGATGGCGCCAAAGATGGTGTGGCCGCGCCGGTCGCGCATTTCAATCCGCACCTCATCACCGAATTTCAGGAATGGGGTGACCGGCGCGCCGGTGCTCAGGGTCTCCACCGTGCGTTGCTCGGCGATGCAGGCATAGCCCTTGCCGCCCTCAGCAATCGGTTTGCCCGGCCCGCCGTCGGCGCCCCGGTTGGACACGGTGCCAGACCCGATGATCGTTCCAGCGCCCAGATTGCGCGTCCGCGCCGCGTGGGCGATCAGGGTCGGAAAGTCGAAAGTCATGTCGACGCCGGCGTCCGGCTCCCCAAACGCCTTTCCGTTGAGATAGACCTCGACCGCGCCATGCAAACGTGCGCCGTCCCAGCGCTCGCCCAGAACCTCTGGCGTGACCACCACCGGCGCCAGGGCCGAGGCGGGCTTGGACTGGAAAAAGCCAAAGCCCTTGGCGATCTCCCCCGGGATCAGGTTTCGCAGCGACACATCATTGACCAGAGTGACAAATCGGATGGCCCGGGCGCATTCGGCGGGCGTGGCGCCCATGGCGACATCGCCGATGATGACGCCGACCTCGGCCTCCATGTCGCAACCGAACGCGTCGTCGATCAGAGGAATCGGATCGCGCGGCGCGAGAAAGCCGTCGGACCCGCCCTGATAGATCAGGGGATCGGTCCAGAAGCTGTCAGGCATGTCCGCCGCCCTCGCCTGACGCACCAGGGCGACGTGATTCACATAGGCTGAGCCATCCACCCACTGATAGGCGCGCGGCAAGGGGGCCGCCGCCTCGTGCTCGTGAAATCGCTCCCTCGGCACGCCGCCTGTCTCGAGACTGAGCGCCAGGGCGCGCAGCATGGGCTCGGCACGGTCCCAGTCGTCGAGCGCGGACTGGAGCGTCGGCGCGATGGCGTCCGCTGGCGTAAACCACGCCAGATCGTTGGAGACCACCACGAGACGGCCATCCCGGCCGCCCTTCAATGAAGCGAGTTTCATACCGCAACCATACACGAGCCTTAACGCCTGAAAAGGCGGCTCACGGGGAGGTGTTCTCATCCCCGCTGCGAGCTTTTTCTCGTGTTGACCTAAAAAGCCTGCTAGCTCTCCGCCTCCCTGGAAATATGAGAGGCCGCGCGTCCGTGCTGCGCAAGTCCTACAACCAATTGATGATGCTGGCCGAAAGTCGTCACGCCCTGCGATGGCTGGCGCTGGAGGCCTTTTGCGAAGGCATCTTCTTTCCTATTCCGCCCGATCTGATGCTGATGCCCATG
The DNA here is from genome assembly GCA_903858685.1 of uncultured Caulobacterales bacterium. GTDB lineage: Bacteria > Pseudomonadota > Alphaproteobacteria > Caulobacterales > Caulobacteraceae > CAIMFV01. The sequence goes on from CAIOJR010000172.1 coordinate 3,139, forward strand.
GTATTGGCCAAACGGGAACGGGCCTGGCTCTATGCGATGGTGACGGCGGTCGCCTCGGTGCTGGGCGGGTCGGTGGGCTATAGTCTGGGCTATTTCCTGCAGCCGGTGGGAAAGTTCATCCTGACCCTGACCGGCACGCCGAACGGGCTGGAAAAGTTCCACGAGATCTATTCGCAGATCGGCCTGATCATGCTGGCCCTGCCGATTCCGTTCAAACTGCTGGCCATTGCGTCGGGTCTGGCCCGCTTTGACTTCCCGACCTTCATCATCGCGGCTGGCATATTGCGCAGCGCTCGCTTCTTTGCTGTGGCGGGGCTGTTGCGGATCTATGGGGAGCCGGTGCGCAACTTCGTCGAAAAGCGTCTGGCGCTCGTGGTCTCCGCAGCCGCCGTCGCGCTCGTGCTGGCCCTGTTGGCGCTGAAGGCCTTGCTGCACTAGATATAGAACGGATCATTCAGGATCGGCGGTCGCATGTTCTATCTCGTCCACCCAAGACGCTGGCTCTATACTGCGCTGATCAGCGCTCTGGGCCTGTTGGCTGCGGCCCACGCCTTTGAGACCTTTGGCCATCTGGCGCCGTGCGAGCTGTGTCTGGGACAGCGGGACGTCTACTGGACGGCGGCAGGCGTCGCGCTCGCCGCCGTGATCGCCCAACGCCTTGTCCCCCCCGACCGTATCGTCAGGCTGGCCTGCACCGTTCTGGGTGTGATCTTTCTGGGGGAGGCGGGCCTGGCGGCCTATCATGCGGGGGTGGAGTGGAAGTGGTGGCCGGGTCCCGCCGCCTGTACCGGCGCAGGCGTGGCCCATGTCTCCCTGTCGGATCTCAAGGCGTTTACATCCGGCGCGCGTTACAATGTCGTGCGCTGCGATGAGGCGGCCTGGCGCTTTCTCGGTCTGTCCATGGCAGGCTGGAATGTGCTGATTGCGCTGAAGCTGTCGATACTCAGCCTCGTATCTTCCCGTCGATAGAGAGGCGCACCATGTCGCAGCCTGACACGCACAAGGCCCATCGCGCCCCGAACGCCGGGCCGGGCGCAAGAGCCCAAAGGCTGGCTGAAATCCTTCGGGTCGACCACGCAGGCGAACTGGGCGCGGTCTATATCTATCGCGGCCAGCGCGCCGTGTTCGAAGGGCGCAAAACCAAGATCGCCGGTCAGCTTGAGCATATGGAGGCGCAGGAAGCTGTGCATCTGGCGGCCTTTGACCGGCTGTTGACCGAGCGCCATGTTCGCCCAACCCTGATGACTCCGCTCTGGCGCGCGGCGGGTTTCGCGCTCGGCGCAGGCACGGCGCTTCTGGGGGAAAAGGCGGCGCACGCCTGCACCGAGGCGGTCGAGACGGTGATCGAAGAACATTATGCGGGCCAGATAGCCGAGTTGAACGAACGCGAGCCTGAACTGGCTGCAAAACTGTCCCAGTTCCGAGATGACGAGTTGGAGCACCGCGATGAGGCCCTGGCGAGCGGCGCCAAGGAAGCTCCCGCCTATCCCCTGCTCGCCTCCACCATTCAGGGCATGTGCCGACTGGCGATCAAAATTTCTGAAAAGCTGTAATATCGCGTGCCAACAAGGCGAGTCGGGGAGTGAGGCCATGGACCTAGCCGCCATCAGGCTAGCGGCGGAAACGCCGGTTCTTGCGGATCGGGCTACAGTGGCCGCCGCCGCGGACGATCTCGCGGCGGCCTTTGTCGACGACCCCATTCTTGGCTGGTTCATGCGCGACGACGCCAGACGCACCGCGGCCCGCCAGCGCTTTTTCCGCGTCCTGACCAAGGACAGCGCCCTGATTGACGGCGAGATCGAGCGTCCGGCCACGGGGGGTGCGGCGGCGATCTGGGTGAAGTCCGAAAATTTGGCCCCCATGCCGCTGGCGCGGGAGCTTCGCGCCCTGCCCATGCTGCTCAACGCCACAGGCCTTGCGCGCTTTGGTCGCCTCACCAAGCTGAGAGAGGCGATGGACGCCAACCACCCGATGGATCGCCCGCACGACTATCTATGGTTTCTGGGGGTTCATCCGGACGCGCAGGGTGCAGGCGTCGGATCTCGCCTGATCGCCTCGCGGACCCGAAGACTGGACGCCGCCCAGCGTCCCGGCTTTCTTGAGACCGCCACGCCCCGCAATGTGCCGCTCTATCAACGCCACGGCTTCGAGGTCGTCAGGGAGTATCGTCCAGGAGACGAAGGCCCGTTGATCTGGGGCATGTGGCGCGACCCAAGGTCCGCCTGAAACCTCAACTGGTCGCCGCCGCCAATGTCCAGGCGAGGGTGATGATGCACAGGCGCGCCAAGGCCAGTCCGCCATCCTGCGATCTGGCGCTGCCGATGAACGTCATGGCCGACTGGAGCGCCAATCCGAGCAATGGTCGTCCGCCCGCAGATCCGCTCTTGGCCCGAGCTTGAAGTTCGGCCTTGTGATCGTCCATTTCGTACCAAAGCGCTTCAATCCGGTCATAGGCTTGGCGGTGGGCGCGCGATTGGCGAATCCAGCTGTCAAAGCTGGTCCAGTCGAATGCGTCCGGCTCGGTGCGATGCAACTGCACGAACCATTCGGAGGCGGCCGCCGTCGGATCGCGCTCTATCATCTGGCGGCGCCGTTGGTCATTGAAGCGGCGCATCACAAGGGTCAGGGCTTCCGCCAGGGCCGGTCCCGCGAGGATTCCAGCCGACGAGGCGGTCCAGCACAGCAACTGGTCGAACAGATCGCCCGGTCGCACCAAAATCTGCAAGCCCGCCGCCAGCAGGGCCAGGCCGCCCATAGCCAGAAATCGCAGCCTGCGACCAGATGTCGAGGTCGCCAGAACCGCCAGACCGGCGAACAGGCAGAACTGAAAACTGCACGCGCGCAACACCAGCGCGCCGTTGCTCAGGACCTGCCCGGGACGGATCGGCTCATGGCGAAGCACAATGGCGCAGGCGACAACCGCAAACGCCGCCGTTGCGGTCGCCACCATTTGACGCACGGCAGGGTCGCCCACCGAAAGCCTGATCCTCAAAATCAGTCGCTCTGTGTGATCTTCGCCCATTATTCAACACCCTTTCTCTCCCGGCGCGCAGCAGCACGACCAGATGGAAACGACCATCCTCTCAGATTGATTGACCGCCTACGGATGGTGCACCAAACCTCATCGGCTATTGCGCGATCGGGCAGGGTCCAACACAAGGTCCGCGTCTGTTCGTCGCATGCAGCGACCGAGGCAAGTTGACGCACTTATAGGTGCAAATCAAGGATTCGATACAATCCGAAATGGATATTTAACCCTTGCCTACCGGTTGAACCGTTCTTGAGCAGGGCGCCCCGTCGCGCTGACTAACGCCCTCGAACAAAGAGCCCGACCGTCAGCGCAAGTCCCAGTATGACGATCCCGATGCGGAGCATCTTTTCGTCGATGCGACGCAGGGCCCACACGCCAACCCAACCGCCGACCAGCGCGCCTGCCGCCACGACGCCAATCCGCGCCCAGTCCAGGCCGGGCGTAAACAGAAACAGGACGACGGCTGATCCGTTGATCAGGGCGATCACCATGTTCTTGGTCGCCCCCGCGACGCGGACCGCCTGGCCCGCAAGCGTCAGGGCAGCAAGCATCAGAAAGCCGTTGCCGCCGCCGTAATAGCCGCCATAGACCCCGATCAGAAACTGAACGAGCAGGGCCGTGCGGGCTCCAAACACCCTCTGACCCGGCGTGGACTTGCGAAAAAACGAGCCCCAGGCGAACACCGAGGTCCCGAACAACACCAACCATGGCAACAGGAGTCCGAAAAAACTCGGCGGCGTCGCCAACAAGAGCAAAGCGCCGACAATTCCGCCAGACACGCTGACCGCGACCAGGGCGCGCAGGCTCATGCCCTCCATGCCCGCCGCATTCTTTCGCCCCAGATACCCCGCGCTGACCTGTCCCGGAAACAGGGCGATTGTGGAGGTGATATTGGCCAGTCGCGCATCAAGTCCGGTCAGCATCAAGGCCGGCAGCGTGACAAAGGACCCACCTCCGGCCAGTGCGTTCTGGGCGCCTGCCCAAAGGGCCGCGAGGAACAGGATCAACAGGTTCAGCGACATGATCTACTCGAATGACGACACAGCGACCACGCGGCGATATCGCCGCCAGCGTCAAGGGCAAAGCCCGACGACTCGTCAACCCCTCGACAATATCGAAAACATTCAAAGAACGGATGCAAAGATTAGAAACCTATGGTTTGATGAGGGACGTAAAAATTGAAGTCTGAGCCGCATGGAAAGCGCTGCTGCACATCCCGCCAATTCGAACGAAGCGATCAGCGTGCAGCGCTGTGATGGCGGTTCCATTTGCATCACCCATGCATGCGCACACGATGCTTCCGCGCGACAGGTTATCCTGACGCGTCAGCAGGCCATAAAGGTCGCGCTGGAGATTTTGAACCTCGCAACCGATCTGATCCAGCCCTATCCGCTGATCATCGCCGACGTCTCCATAGATGCGCCGGACAGCCCAGATGACCACGCAACGCTCTATATCGAGCTGTCTGGCCGCTCAGTGCCGGTTCTGGTCAATCTGCAACAGGTGGCGGACGCCGCAAACGCCGCCCTGCTCGCCGCGATTGAGGCCGGACAGGAACAACCCTAGCGGAAGGCGCAAGGCCGCGCCGACTTGACTGGCCGCCGATTGGCCCTCGCGCCGATAGTGGCCTAGAATCGGTCAGGACCGACGGTTGAAAAGCGATCCGGAATAATCAGCACCGGGACCCCCATGAGCATTCTGGGCGCATAGCAACGATTGTCGTCATGTTGCAGGAACTCCGGGTCGTCCAGCACATGTCGCCATTCCGCTGGAGTGAAGCGAAAACAATAGGGGTGCGTCGAATTGTTTCCGACCGAGGCGCAAACAGGCTTCGCCTCCGGGCTGTTCAAGATCTTGGGGTCGCTCTGGCTCGTCATGTTCAACTCCAATTCCCCCAATACCAACGATAGAGGCAAGTTGCGGCGCGACTTTGGCCAACCAGTGAACCTTTGATTACATCAGGTTTCCAGCTCGATATCCCAGTAGAGGTAGTCCAGCCAACTGGCGTGGAGATAGTTGGGTGGAAAGCGGCGCCCCAGGTCTTGCAGTTCATAGGTGGTGGGACGGCGCGCCTTGCGATTCAGATTCATGTGCGCCTCAGCAGGGGTACGCCCGCCCTTGGCCAGGTTGCAGGGCGCGCAAGCCGTGACGATATTTTCCCAACTGGTCCGGCCGCCGCGCGATTTTGGGATGACGTGATCGAAGGTCAGCTCTTCCGGAGAGCCGCAATACTGGCAGGCAAAGGAGTCGCGGAGGAACAGGTTGAATCGTGTGAAGACCGGCGCCCGGTCTTGAGGAATATAGCTCTTCAGAGCCACAACGCTGGGAAGCTGCATCTCAAAAGAGGGGGAGCGGACACACTGGTCGTAGCTGGACACCACCTCGACCCGCTCCAGAAAAACCGCCTTGATCACTTCCTGCCAGGGCCACAGCGACAGGGGATAGTAGGACAGGGGACGAAAATCAGCGTTCAGCACAAGCGCTGGAAAGCCGCTCGGCGGGCGGTTAAGCACTTGCATCGGCGCGCCTCCCTCCGGACTGAGGAGCGTGTCTGTTCGTCGCGGGCGTCGTGAAGGCGAGACTCCTTCCAGCTATCGCGACCGCGTCCAAATGCTGGCGCACCTGAAGCGGACACTGGAAAGATAGTATCGATTCGGCGACGCCTCCATGACGCCGGCCATTCTTGCGATCACATTTTGTGTCGAATGGGTCCTGCCCTCAGCCGCCAAGGATGGGCGGCGCGATTTCTCCGCGTTTCAGGGCGCCATAATAGGCCCACAAAAGGTGAGCCGCGACGCCACGATAGGGGCTCCAGATTTCGGCGCGCATATAGAGCGCCTTCTCAGGCAACCGCTCTGCGGCGCCTTCGGCGACCCTGACTGCCTCCTGAAGCGCAACGTCGCCCGCCGGGAACACATCCAGCCGACCGTGGCAGAACATCAGATAGGTCTCGGCGGTCCACCGACCCACCCCCTTCAGCGCCACAAGACGCGCCACCGCTTCGGCGTCGTCCAGCCTGTGCAGGTCGTCGAAATCAATGACCCCGTCCGCGACGGCCTCAGCAATGGCGCGGATATAGCGAACCTTGGGCGCAGACAGGCCGAAACTCTTCAGGGTCAGCTCGTCATGGCTGAGCACCTGATCCGGACGAACCTCTCCCAGACCCGCTTCAACACGTTTCCAGATGGAGGCGGCGGCGGCGACGGAAACCTGTTGCTCCACCACCATCTTCACCAGACCGGCAAAGCCGCCCGGGCGAATGCGCCAGTAGAGCGGCGGCGTGGCGCGGTGGGCGCGTGCAATGACCGGATCGCGTTCCGCCAGCCACAGTCGCGCCCGCGCAATCTGTTCCGGCGTGTGATGAACCGAACCGACGGGCTCTGACAGCGCGCGGCCGGGCGATGGAAGGGAGGAGTCCATGCCCGAGCCTAACCTGCATCCGCTCTTCAGGCGAGCCCGCCGCGCGGGCCTTTAGGAAGAACTCAGAGTCCGACGCCTGCTGTCGCGCCTGCGGTCGCCAGCCCAAGCGCCAGCAGCATGAAGACGCCCGCGCGATCAATGGCGCGCTCAATCAGGCGAAGTGTAACGGTCTTGATGGTGGTCACAGTCATTGTCTATCCCCAGACATGTCCGTCGCCCGGACCCGTTGTCCGATTGATCTTGACGATGCTTAGATAACAAGCCATCTGAACGCTGTCAAGATGAACTTTACGGCGTTCATTTAAAAGCGTAATTTCTTGCCATGGCCAAAGACGTCAAAACAAAAACCGCCTGCGAACCGCGCCCCTACCACCACGGCGACCTGCGACGCGCCCTGATTGAGGCCGCGCGTGAAATCGTCGTCCGCGACGGCGTTCAATCCCTGTCTCTGCGAGCTGTGGCGCGAGAGGCGGGCGTGTCGCCCGCTGCGCCCTATCACCACTTCAAGGACAAGCAGGAACTGATGCTGGCTGTGGGCCGGCTGGGGTTTGAAGACCTCGGCTTCGCCATGAAGGCGGCGGTGGACAAGGCGGGCTCCGACCCGGGCGCGCGACTGACCGAGATCGGCGTGGCCTATGTGCTCTATGCACGCAGCAATCCCGCCATCTACCGGCTGATGTACGACTGCTCCCGCGATCTGGAGGCCCTGCCCCATCAGGAGCACGAAAAGGAAATGGATGGCTATGAGCTGGTGCGCCAGTGCATGATCGACGTCGGTCGGGCGGCGGCGGGCGACGAGATCGGGATCGAGCTCGCCACCATCGCCGCCTGGTGCGCGGCCCATGGGGTGGCGGAGATGGCCTCATTCGCCCAGTTCGAACCGCTCAAGGTCGAGCTCGGCGGCGAGGTCAACTTCTATCGCGAGCTCATCAAACGCGTCGGCGCATTTTCCGGGCGGTGAGCGGCCATGCCGGAACCGGCGCCAGGTCTGGCTCCTGCCGGGGCGTTCGTCACCCGTTTCGCCCCCTCCCCCACGGGCTATCTGCATCTGGGCCACGCCTATTCCGCCCTGAAGGCCCATGACGCGGCACTGGAGGCAGGCGGCCAGCTGATCTTGCGGATCGAAGATATCGACCAGACCCGTGCCCGGCCCGCGTTCGAAGCGGCCCTCTATGACGACCTGGCCTGGCTTGGGCTGAGCTGGCCGCAACCGGTGCGACGCCAGTCGGAGCATATGGCTGACTATCACGCCGCCCTGGCCCGGCTGGAGGGGCTGGGCCTGATCTATCGCTGCTTTCGCACACGGGCGGAGCTGGTCCAGGCGGTGTTGTCCGCGCCCCATGGTCCTCAGGCCCAGGTCTTTCGGGGCGCCCCCCTGCCCATGGCGCAGGAGGCGGAGCGTCTGGCGCGCGGCGAGGCCTATGCCTGGCGCCTGTCGCTTGAGCGGGCCCGCGCCCATCTTGGCGCCGACTATGAGCGTCTGAGACTTGTCGAGACAGGCGACGCCCCGGGCACGCCAAAGGGGCCGATCACCGCCCGACCGGACAGGCTTGGAGACATCGTGCTGGCTCGCAAGGATGTCGGCGTGGCCTATCATCTGGCCGTGGTTGTAGATGACGCCCTGCAGGGGATCAGCCATGTCATTCGCGGCGCCGATCTCGTCGAGGCGGCGCATATCCAACGGCTGTTGCAGGCCTTGCTGGGCCTGCCGACCCCTGTCTACCGCCACCACCGCCTGTTGATGGGCCCGGACGGCAAGCGCCTGGCGAAGCGAAACGGCGCACCGGCCCTGCGGGATCTGAGAATGGCGGGGGAAACGGTGCAGTCTGTGCGCGGTCGGCTGGCCGCGCTGGACGTGGCCTAACGCGTCGGAACCGGGTGTTCCCCGCGATAGTCGTAGAAGCCGCGCCCGGATTTACGGCCCAGCCAACCCGCTTCGACATATTTCACCAGCAGCGGACAAGGGCGATACTTGGAATCGGCCAGCCCCTCGTGCAGCACGTTCATGATGGCCAGGACGGTGTCCAGACCGATGAAATCGCCCAGTTCCAGCGGCCCCATGGGATGGTTTGCGCCCAGACGCAGAGCCGTATCAATGGCTTCCACCGTGCCCACCCCCTCATAGAGGGTGTAGATGGCCTCATTGATCATCGGCACCAGCACGCGGTTGACGATAAAGGCCGGAAAATCTTCGGCATTGGCCGTGGTCTTGCTGAGCGAGCGCGCAAAGGCGACCGCGGTTTCATAGGTTTCAGGATCAGTGGCGATGCCGCGGATGATCTCCACCAGCTTCATCAGGGGCACCGGGTTCATGAAGTGAAGCCCCAGGAACCGCTCCGGCCGGTCCGTGACCGAGGCCAGCCGCGTAATCGAAATGGAGGAGGTGTTGGACGCCAGCAGCGTGTCCGGACGCAGATATCCTGCCAGCGAGCGGAAGATCGCCTTCTTCACGTCCTCATTTTCGGTCGCGGCTTCGATCACCAGATCGCTGTCGCCCACATCGGCCATGGTCGGGGCGGAAATGATCAGCGGCATCGCCGCCTGCATCGCCTCATGCGTGACCATGCCGCGGGCGACCTGACGGCTGAGATTGCGCTCTATGCCCGCAATGCCCGCCGCGATGCGTTCCTCGCTGACGTCGTTGAACTTCACGGTATAGCCAGCCAGGGCGCAGACATGCGCAATGCCGGCGCCCATCTGACCGGCCCCAATGATTCCGACCGTCTTGATCTCAGTCATTCAAACGCCCTGTCGTCGGCGACTTAGCGTCACCGGAAAGTGTCCTGGCCATCGCATCAGCCCGCGAACCATGGGTCTAACCGATAAGGCTTTGCTGCATTGCAAACAAGAGGCCTTTACGACCGAACAAATTGTCGCAGCCCTCAGGCCCTCACCAGTTCCCGCATCGCCTTGTCCAGCCCATCCAGGGTGAGCGGATACATGCGGTCATTGACCAGTTGCTTCACCACGCTGATGGATTGGGTATGATCCCAGTAGCGCTCTGGCGTCGGATTGAGCCAGACGGCGCTTTCATAGATCTGCATGACCCGGTCCACCCAGACCGCGCCGGGCTCTTCGTTCCAGTGCTCGACCGAGCCGCCGGGATAGGTGATCTCATAAGGGCTCATGGTCGCATCCCCGACAAAGATCACCTTGTAGTCATGCGGATATTTGTGGAGCACGTCCCAGGTGGGGATCTTTTCGACGTCGCGAC
>CAIOJR010000173.1 GCA_903858685.1 uncultured Caulobacterales bacterium
AGGGCGCGCCCGCTCCCAAGGTCGTCGTGGCGTTGAAGGCGGGCGGGTCCCGCACCCTGCAGGCCAAGGCCGTGATTGTCGCGACCGGCGCCCGCGCCAGGACCATTCCGGCGATCGGTCTGGTGGGCGATGGGGACCGCGTCTGGACCTATCGCGACGCCATGACGCCAAAGTCCATGCCGAAGTCGATTCTGGTGATCGGCTCCGGCGCGATCGGCATCGAGTTCGCCAGCTTCTACCGTGCGCTGGGCGCCGAGGTGACGGTAATCGAGGCGATGGACCGCATCCTGCCGGTGGAGGATGAAGAAGTGTCCGCCGCCGCCAGAAAGTCCTTCGAAAAGCGCGGATTCAAGTTCCGGGTCGGCGCCAAGGTGACGAAACTGACCAAGGACGCCAACAGCGTGTCCCTGACCCTGGAGGCGGGCGGAAAGTCTGAAACCCTGACGGCGGAGCGCGCCATTGTCGCGGTTGGCATTGAGGGCAATGTCGAGGGACTTGGCCTTGAGGCGCTGGGCGCGAAGCTGGATCGCGGGCATATCGTGACGGACGCGCACTGCGCCACCGGCGTTGCGGGCCTCTTTGCCATCGGCGACGTGGCCGGACCGCCCTGGCTGGCGCACAAGGCCAGCCATGAAGGCATTCACTGCGTCGAGCACATTGCCGGCAAGGCGCCGCTCAAGATCAATTCCCCCATTCCGGGCTGCACCTATTCGCAGCCTCAGATTGCGTCGGTCGGCCTGACCGAGGCGGCGGCCAAGGCAGCGGGGCGCGCGATCAAGGTCGGTCGCTTCCCGTTCCGCGTCAATGGCAAGGCGATTGCGTCAGGCGAAACGGACGGCTTCATCAAGACGATCTTCGACGCCAATACCGGCGCCTTGATCGGGGCCCACATGATCGGCGCCGAAGTCACCGAAATGATTCAGGGATTCGTGCTGGCCATGACCCTGGAGGCGACGGAGGCCGAACTGATGGCGACCGTCTTCCCGCATCCGACCATGTCGGAAGCCATGCACGAGTCGGTTCTGGACGCCTATGGTCAGGTTCTGCACCTGTAACGACTTGCTTTTGGACGCCTGCGGACCGATCTAGACCCTGTAGGCAAGGGGGCTTCATGGCCACGGTGATCGACAACAGACAGGCGCTGCGCCACCCTGAAAAGCGCAATCGTCCAGAGACCGAAGTCCTGCGCAAGCCGGACTGGCTGCGGGTCAAGGCGCCGGGTTCTGCGGGCTACAACGCCACGCGCGAGATCGTGAAGTCCAAGGGGCTGCATACGGTCTGCGAAGAGGCGGCCTGTCCCAATATTGGCGAGTGCTGGACCCAGAAGCACGCCACCATGATGATCATGGGCGACACCTGTACGCGGGCCTGCGCCTTCTGCAACGTCAAGACAGGCCTGCCGGAACCGCTGGAGGCCAGCGAGCCGGAACGCGTGGCCCATGCCGTGGCCGAGATGGGGCTGTCCCATGTGGTGATCACCTCGGTGGACCGGGATGATCTGGACGATGGCGGCGCCCATCATTTCGCCGCCGTGGTGCGTGCGATCCGCGAGCGCTCGCCCGCCACGACGATCGAGATCCTGACTCCGGACTTTCTGCGTAAGCCCGTATCGGCGGCGCAGGCCATGATCGACGCCCGGCCGGACGTCTTCAATCACAACCTGGAAACCGTGCCGCGGCTCTATCTGAAGATCCGGCCCGGCGCGCGCTATTATCATTCGCTGAGGCTGCTTGAGCGGGTGAAGGAGCGCGACCCGGCGCAATTCACCAAGAGCGGCCTGATGCTTGGCCTTGGCGAGACCAGGGAAGAGGTCATGCAGGTGATGGACGACATGCGCTCCGCCGGTGTCGACTTCATCACGATCGGCCAATACCTTCAGCCCACCCGCCGTCACGCCGCCATTGACCGCTTCTGGTCGCCGGACGAGTTCAAGGCGCTTGAGGGCGTCGCCTACGCCAAGGGGTTTTTGATGGTGTCCTCAAGCCCGCTGACGCGCTCGTCGCATCATGCCGGAGACGACTTCGCCAAGCTTCGCGCCAACCGGACGGCATTGCTGGCGGCAGGCAGGGGCTGAGGCTGAGGGTTTGCCTTCTCATCGTGTGACGAAAATCCTGCCCTACACGCCCGACCAGTTGTTTCATCTGGTGGGGGACGTCACCCGCTATCCGGAGTTCGTGCCCTGGATCGTCTCGCTGACGGCCACCGCGCCGCGCATCGAGGCGGACGGGATCGACCGCATGGACGCCGAGGCGCGGGTCGGATTTTCCTTTCTGAAGGAGCGCTTCTCCACCTCGGTCAGACGCGACGCTCATGCGCGCAGGATCGAGGTGTCGCTGTTGCGCGGGCCATTCCGGCGCCTGTCCAACCGCTGGACCTTTTTGCCACATGCCGCTGGAACACAAGTAGAATTCGAGATTGACTTCGAGTTCAAGTCTCGCCTGCTCGACGCCATGTTGGTCGCCAATTTCGACCGGGCTGTGAACCGGTTGATCGGGTGCTTTGAAGACCGGGCGCGAGCGCTATTCGGAAAATAGCGCCCCGCCGGTCGGGTCTCGCCCTATTGGTCGCCGCCGCTGGAGGCCACTTTGAGATAGGCGATGAGGTCTGAGCGGTCCTTGTCGTCCTTCAGCCCCATGAAGCTCATCTTGGTGCCGGCCACCACGTCTTTGGGCGACTTGATCCAGGCGTCCAGATGCGCAGCGTCCCAGGTGATGTTCAGCCCCTTCAGGCCGTCGGAATAGGCGTAATCGGCGGCAGAGGCGGACTTGCGGCCAAACAGGCCGTACAGGTTGGGACCGGTCATGTTCGGACCGTCCTTCACAATGGTGTGGCAGGACCGGCACAGCGCGAAATGGGTCTGGCCGTTGGTCAGGTCAGCCTTGGCGAAGGCAGGGCCGAGTTCGGCGACCAGGGCCTTGTCTTTCGGGCTGTCTAGACCGGCGGGGGCGCTGGCCTGCGCGCCCTGCGTCTGGGATGCGCTATTCTCCTTGCCCGACCCACAGGCGGCGAGGGTGGCGGCGGCGAGCAGGATCAGACCAGTTTGAAGGCGCATCGAAGTTTTCCATGACGATGACGAATAGGAGCCGCCGGAAACTACCGGCCTTGTCAGACTTGGCAAGCGGTCACTTTAGGTCAAGCGCCGCCGCTGCAAACAGCTCGCCGATCCGACGGAAGCTGAGCTGGCCCTTGCGGTCTTCCAGCGAGGCGACCAGCCGGTCCGGGGCTTCAAAGGCCAGCTTCGTGCGCTCCAGCTCTGGCGTCAGGCCTTGCCCGAGCAGCTTGGAGAAGGCCTCCAGCGCGGCCCAGCGCAGGCCGAAGTCCAGTTCCGGCGATGACGGGGCCACGGCGTCCAGTTCGGCGGTTTGCGCCTCGCCTGCGCGCTCTATATCCACACCGATCGGCTGGCGGGCATGGGCGGCTGCGATCCAGCCGTGACGCTCGCTGATGCTGATATGGCCGTCCGTGTCGAGGGCCGGAACCAGTCCGCCCTCCAGGGTGCGCTTGAGTTGGACCGTGTCGGGGTGGCGACCATTGCGCGCCGCCAGCAGGGTGCGCGCCACACGGCGCCGCGTCAGCCGACCGGGCCCCCCGCCATGGGCGGCGTCGATCATGTCCTCTGACCGGGCGGCCGCCAGCGGCGGCAGCTTGCTCAGTTGAACCATCCAGACCACAGCGCCCATGGCCTCGTCTCCGGGCTGATGGATCCAGCTGATCCCTGTTCGGGCGGCGGGGGCCTGGCTCACGCTGATTGCCGGGCGGGCCGCGCGGGCGAGCCCTCCCAACTGGTGCCGGATGGCAGGGTCTCGCCCTTCATCAGTACTGACAGGTCGCCCAACTGTGCATCATCCTCGATCACGGCGTCATAAAGCACGATGGCCAGCGAGCCGACGCTGGCGCGCGCGCCGATCTTCAGACCGCTGACCTTCATGACCCGATCCTCGAACAGGTGGGTCTGAAGTCCGGCGTCCTCGTTCAGGGCTGCGTCGTCGCCTACCTCTACCAGATCATGCTCGGTGATGTCGGTCGTATCTGTGAAGACCCGGCGGCCGATCCTGCATCCCATCAGGCGCAGGAAGACGTTCAGATAGGGCGTTCCTCGCAAAGGCTCCAGCAAGAGCGGGACAGCCAGGTTCTCATAGGTCGAGGTGACAAGTTCGGTTCGCCACACAAAGGCGCTCCACAGCGGCTGATTGGTGGGCTTGTAGACGCCCACGATCAACCATTTCAGCACGATCACCGCCAGGCCCGCCGCCAGGGCAAAGCCCATATAGAGGAACGGAAAGGCGATCGCGATCCAGATTGGACCATTGGGCAGGTCAGACAACTCGCCCACAATGGTCAAGAGCACGCTGAACAGTGACAGGAAGATCGTCAGGGACAGGGTCACCCGTACATATTCGATGGCGAGCCGGGTCGCGATCAGCCGCTTTGACGGCCGGAAGCGGGCGCCCTCGTCGAATACGGCGGCGGTCTGGCGGCGCGGCAGGCGAATGGCGGGAGAGCCGAACCAGGTGGAGCCTTTTTCAAGGGCGCTGGCCGGATCGGTGGGCGGCTTGGACAGGACGCCGATCAGCACCTCGTCGCCCAGATCGGCGCCTGTCGGCAAGAGCGCTGAATTGCCCACAAAGGTGCGCCGACCGATTCGGGTCCGCGCCAGCTGAAGCGCGCCCGGTTGGGCCCGGGGCGCGCCGAACACGACCCCGTCGGCGATGAAGCTCTCTTCCCCGATTTCGATCAGGTCGGGCACGACCGATGTCGCCGTGGAGATTTCCGCCCGCTCGCCCACCTTGGCGCCCAGGGCCAGATACCAGGGTCGCACATAGAGTGTCGCGTAGAGCGGATGCAGCAGGTCCAGCGCCAGCTCGCCCAACTGGCGCACAAACCAGAAGCGCACATAGAACCCGCTCCACAGCGAATAGGTTCCGGGCCGGATCCGTCCCATCAACAGCCACTTGGTCGTTACCGTCAGGGCGCACATGGCCACCACATAGATCAGGGCCAGCAACGGCGTGATGGCCATATAGCCATAGCCGTTGGTCGCCCAGTCCAGTTCGATGATCATGATCAGGCCCGGGCCTATCGGCAGGACGGCGGCCAGGGGGAGAAGCAGGGCTGCGATCACCAGACCCAGATTGACAAGTAAGGCTCTGATCGGGCTGGGCCGTGGTGGGAAGGGGCGCGGCTCTGCAACGCCGGTCCGGATCGCCGGCGAGCCGCTCCAGACTTCGCTGTTCGGAACGCGCTCATTTGCGGGCAGAAGCGACAGGTCCTCCAGCACCGACCCATCGCCGAGGCGCGCGTCGCGGCTGACCACGGCCATGGAGCCGACAAAGGCGCGTTCGCCAATATCGGCGCGGCCAAGGCGCAGCACGCCGCGCTCCACCCCGCTGGTGGCCAGAATGGCGCCGTCGCTGAGAATGGCGCCGGCGCCGATCGTGACGAGATCCGGCGCATCAATCTGATGAATCTGGAGCTGCACGCCTTCGCCAATCCGCGCGCCGAGCGCGCGGTAATAGACCGCCATCAGAGGGGTGCCGGACAGGAATTGCGTGGGGATGACAGCCAGGAACCGCCGCACGAACCACCAGCGGAAATAGTAAGCGCCCCAAAGGGGATAGTCGCCAGACTTAAACCTTCCAATCACCGCCCATTTGACGCCGATGGAAAGGATGATCATGACGGGCGGCATAATCACATAGGCGGCCAGAGCGACCGCCAGGGCCGGCAGGCGGCTGGCGGGATCATCGGTCGCCAGGGATTCATAGGCCAGATAGGGCAGGAGCCACTGCACGCCGGAAAAGGCGAAAATGGGGATGAGCGCCAGGGTCTGAGCGATGACGCACAGCGCGCGATGCAGCGGATTGACCGGCCGGAACGGAGTCTCGACCTTGCTCGCATGGTCGCCGTCGTCGCGGGCGGCGTCCATACGGGCGGCGAGCGCGCGGATGGTGGGCGCGGCGTAGACATCCTGAATGGACAGCATTTTCAGCGCCGGGTCGCGTCGGGCTGACGACACCATCCGCGCCGCGCGCAGCGAATGGCCGCCCAGATCTTCGAAAAAATCGTCCGTCACGCTGACTGGGGCGGGCGCGAAGACCTGCGCCCATGCCGTGTGCAACAGGATTTCTGTCGGGGTCGCGGGCGGCTCGATCTCCCGGGCCTCGACGGTCAGGTCTGCCGGGCGGGTCAGCGCCTTGCGGTCGATCTTGCCAGAGACCATGGTCGGCAGGCTGTCGCGGACGACATAGGCGCGCGGGCGCATATAGCTGGGGAGGCGCTGCGCCAGTTGCTCTCTAAGCGCCGCCTGATCAATCTGGCGACCGCGCGCCGGAACCAAAAAGGCCGTCAGCCTGTCGTCGCCATCGGCTTCGGTGAACAATATGGCGACGGCCTGGGCGACGTCTTCATTTTCGACCAGCGCGGCTTCGATCTCTCCCAGTTCAACGCGGTAGCCGCGAATCTTCACCTGGGTGTCGATGCGCCCGAGAAACTCGATCTCGCCCTTTGAATTGAGACGGCAAAGGTCACCGGAACGATAGACCCGCTCGAACGCGCCGTCCGGTCCGGGGAAGGCGGCGGTGATGAACTTTTCCCGAGTGAGGTCTTCGCGGTTGAGATAGCCCGCCCCGACGCCCGGTCCGCCGATCAGCAGCTCGCCTTCCAGCCCGTCCGCCACAGGCGCGAGCGCCTCGTCCACTATGGCGCACCAATAGCCGGGCAGCGGCCCGCCGATGGTCACCGGCTGATCAGGCTCCAGCAGTTTCCACGTCGCCGCCACGGTGGTTTCGGTCGGGCCATAGGTGTTCAGCATCCGCCGCCCCGGCCTTTGCCAGCGTCGCGCCAGATCGGGGGTGCAGGCCTCGCCGCCGGTGTCCAGCAGGCGGATGGAGGCAATGTCTTCGTCCATCACCGCCAGCAGGGACGGCACGGGCGCCCAGACGGTGACGCCCTCTCGCGCAAGGGTCGCGCCCAGATCGGGTCCGGCCTTGGCCAGAGCCTCTGATCCCACCAGAAGCTCTGCGCCCGCGAAGAAGGCGGCCCACATCTCCTCCACCGAAATGTCGAAGGCCAGGGACGCGCCCGCATAGACGCGATCATCACATGTCACGCCCAAAATCGCAGCATAAGCACGGACTTGGAACGATATGTTCATGTGACGGATGATCGCCCCCTTGGGTCGACCGGTGGAGCCGGACGTATAGATCAGATAGGCGGCGTCGTCGGGCATGGCGCCGGTCTCGACGCGGGTGAGGGGTTGGGCGTCGCGAGCGGCGATATCGCCCAGTTCGCGTTCAATGTTGATGACGCCAAGGCCTCGGGCGCGAAACGCCTCCGCCCGATCACCCGTCGTGACCACCATGGCGGCTTCGCATTCCTGGGCGATGTAGTCGGCGCGGTCCTGCGGAAAGCCCCAGTCCACCGGCACATAGGCCGCGCCCGCCTCCAGCGCGCCCAGCAGAGCCATATAGGCGTCGAGGCCGCGCGGCAGGCAGATCACGACCCGGTCGCCGCGGACGACGCCATGGGCCTGCAGGTGGCGGGCGAACTGGGAGGCGCGCTGGCGAAGCTCTGAATAGCTCCATTCGGTGCGCCGCATCGTCTCCGGATCAGGCTCGGCCAGACGAACGCACACCCGCTGCGGGAACCGGCCTGCGGTCTGGGCGAACAACTCGTGCAGCAATTCGTCGCGCTGATAGGGGGGCTCTGGATAGGGCGGGTTGATGGGAAGGATCAGGGACATGGCGGGGGCCGAAGGTTGGAGGCGACAGAATCAGAGCAGTTCGCCGGATCGCATGCGTCCTTCTAGCCCCAATCCGGTTGCGCGGCGCGCGCTCCGCTCCTGAAAGACGAATGGGCGCCGGAACCTGGGGGGAGGAGGTTCCAGCGCCCGCCGGCGGGGACGAGGGCCGTCGTGACAGGCCACTGCGCCTAGCCGGGGATGTGCTGGCCGATTCGGTTTTCCTCATGGTTCAGGTGCGCCTGCTGCGCGCGGGTGATGTGTCCATCCTGACGCATCGCCATATGGCGTTGCTGGCGGATCACGTGGCGGTCTTCCGCGCGCAGCACCCGGGCCTGATGACCGCTGATGTCGCCCTCGCGGCGCTCGATATTGACCCTGTGGATCTGGTGGTGAGCGCGCTCGACGACTTCGGCGCGGCGGGGATGGGCCTGCTGGAAGGCAGTTTGCGCAGAGGCTGCGGTGACGCCAGCGCCCAGCAGAGCAGCGGTCGTCAAGAAGAGCAAAGTTGTTTTGGCGAAGGTCATGGTCGTTCTCCTGTAGGTTGAACCCGGCTTGCCGGTTCGGCGAGAGCCAATCGCCCTGTCCGATGAGCTGACCTTGTCATCTGACCTTTGAATGGGATCTGAACCGCAATCGTCAGGCTTCGTTCATCTTTCTTGATCATGCCTCATGCTTGCTTCAGTCCTCATCTCAGCTAGGCTCTGGGTGGGGTAAGGGCCCTTCGGGCGTTGCAACAGAACAATGGAAGTTGATCGGATGATCCAATTCGGTTCCAGGCTGATGATCGCCGCACTTTGCGCCGCCGCCCTGTCATCATTGGCCGGCGCGGTCGAGGCGCGCATCATTCACGTCTATGCCGGATCGCGCGCGCAGGAGCGGCTTCAGACCGCTCTGATCGACGCCAAGCCCGGCGACGTGGTCAGTCTGGGCGTGGGGCGGTTTGAACTGACGGACAGCCTGTCCCTGGATCAGAAGCGCGTGACCCTGAAGGGGGCCGGTCGCGGCCTCTCGGTCCTGTCCTTTGATCACCAGACCGCCGGCGCCGACGGATTGCTGATCACCGGCGACGGCGCCGTCATCAGTGATCTGTCCGTGGAGAACGCCAAGGCTAATGGCCTGAAGGCCAAGGGCGTGGACCGCATCACCTTCCGTCGCGTTCGGGTCGAATGGACCGCCGGGCCGAAGGAAACGAACGGGGCCTATGGGGTCTATCCGGTCTCTTCCAGCCATGTGCTGATCGATCATGTGCTTGTGCGCGGGGCGTCTGACGCCGGCATCTATGTAGGCCAGTCTTCAGAGATCGTGATCCAGAACAGCGAGGCCTCCTACAATGTGGCCGGGATCGAGATCGAGAACTGTTACCATGCCGATGTGCATTCGAACCTGTCGACCCATAATGCGGGCGGCATTCTGGTGTTCGATCTGCCAGGCCTGCCCCAGATGGGCGGCCATTCAGTGCGGGTCTATGACAATACGGTGGTCAATAACGACACCCCCAACTTCGCCCCCAAGGGCAATATTGTCGCCAGCGTCCCGACGGGAACCGGCGTCATGGTCATGGCCAATCGCGACGTGCATGTGTTCGACAACATGATCGACGGCAATGGCAGCGCTGCGGTTCTGCTGGTGGCCTATCTCAACGCCTTCAAGGACCCGACCTATAACCCCCTGCCGCGCGACGTGGCGGTTCACGGCAACCGGATCGGTCATAACGGCTATGATCCGAAGTTCGACGGCGGACCGATCCTGGCCAAGCTTCTGGGCGGAGCCATTCCACCGGTCATGTGGGACGGGGTGATCCGCTACAAGCATCTCGACGGGACGGCCTCGACCGACATTGTGCGACTGCTGGTCAGCGACGGGCCGGTGGTCAATCTGAACCTGAAGGATCAGGGGACGCCGGTCACCTCCGCCAATCCCAGCATCGCAACGGCTCTGGGCGAGGGGCCTTTGGTCGAGCCGGCGCCGGTGGTCCTGCCGGCCGCCATGTATGAGCCGCCCGCTCGCAAGTGGAGTCCCAAGAAGCATAAGGCCAAGGCGTGATCATCTGGCGCAGGCTGGTCCTGGCCGCGTTGGCGGCGGGCTTGCTGGGCGCGGGGCCCAAAGGCGGGGTCAATCAGGCGCTTCTGGCGGCCGACCAGCCCGCGCCGACGCTCCAGGCCTATGGTCTGTTTGCGGATGCTCAGGGGCTGCAACCCAGCCCCGGCATGACGGCCTATGGGCTGAACACGCCTCTGTTCACGGACTATGCCGTGAAGCGCCGCTATCTCTATCTGCCCCCCGGCGCTCATGCAGCCTATCGGCAAGTGGGCGTGCTTGACCTGCCGGTCGGCGCCGTTCTGGTCAAGACCTTCAGTTTTCCCGCCGATCTGCGGTTGCCGGGCAAGGATGTGCGAACCGTGGAAACCCGCCTGCTGATCCACAGGCGCAGCGGTTGGGCGGCCCTGACCTATCTGTGGAATGACAAGGGGACACAGGCGATGCTGAAGCGGGCGGGCGCGGAGACGCCGGTCAGTTTCATCGACGCGCAAGGCGCAAGACGCGACATTGCCTATGCGGTGCCCAATGTGAACCAGTGCAAGGAATGCCACAGCGTCAACGCCGTCCTCTCGCCGCTGGGGCCCAAGGCGCGCAATCTGAACGGTGACTTCGCCTATGAGAGCGGGCGGGAGGACCAGCTGGCGCATCTGACGCGCCTGGGGCTTCTGACCGGCGCGCCAGCGCCGGACAAGGCGCCGCGAACGGCGGTGTGGAATGATCCGACAGAGCCTTTGGCGGCGCGGGCGCGGGCCTATCTGGATGTGAATTGCGGCCACTGTCACAACCGTGTCGGCTTTGCCAGTAATTCCGGCCTCTATCTGGATATGGAGGAGTCCGATCCCTCGGCTCAGGGCGTGGGCAAGCGCCCCGTGGCGGCGGGCCGCGCCTCGGGCGGGCTGGAGTTCGCCATAGCCCCCGGCGCGCCGGACAAGTCTATCCTTGTGCATCGCATGGCGTCGGTTGAGCCTGGCGTGATGATGCCGCAACTGGGGCGCACGCTGGTTCATGACGAGGGTCTGGCCCTTGTGCGCGCCTATATCCGGCAGATGAAGCCAGCGGACTGAACTCCCTCGCGGCTCAATCGCGAAGGGCGGCCCTGGGTGCAGGACCGGTGGAGCCGCGCACGATGATTTCGAAGGCCATCAGCTGGCTTTCCGCCTCGTCCTCGGTGCGTCCTTCAATGATCATGTCAGCCGCCATGGCGGCCATGTCGGCCACGGGCTGGCGCACGGTGGTCAGTTGAGGCCAGACCACGCGCGCGGTCGGCGTGTCGTCAAAACCCGCCACTGACAGGTCTCGCGGCATGACGAGGCCCAGCCGGTTGGCCTCGCTCATGACGCCAAGGGCGGTGTCGTCATTGCAGGCGAAGATGGCGGTAGGCCGGTCGTTGCGGTCCAGGAGCCGGGTTCCGGCGGCCACGCCGGACAGGAAGGAAAACAGACCTTCTGCGATCCAGTCGGGCCGGACGGTCAGGCCCGCCTCGGTCATGGCCGCCAGAAAGCCCGCCAGGCGCTGGTGACTGGCGCCATGGTCGGGATGGCCCTTGACGAAGCCGATGTCGCGGTGGCCGTCAGCGATCAGAAGGCGGGTCATTTCGCGCGCCGCCGCCATGTCGTCAATGCGCACGACCGAGCCGTGGTCAACCCGGTTGGACGGTGCAATCCTGACATAGGCGGCGCCTGTGGTGTCGAGCAGTTCCAGAACGCCAGGATGGTCGCACAAGGGCGGCGTCAGGATCAGGCCGTCGGTTCGCAGCTTTGACATCATGTCGGCGATGGCGTCGGGCGCATCGGCGGCGGTGGTGTCGAAAGGCTCGATGATCAGGTGATAGCCCCCGGCCCGGCAGCGTGACAGGGCGCCTGTTTGCAGGTCTGCGATATAGGCCGCATTGGGGTTGTCATAGAGCAGCGCGATCAGGTAGGAGCGCGACCCCGCCAGACTGCGCGCCGATACGTTGGGCGTGTAGTGGAGGGCGGCGGCGGCGGCCATCACCTGCTCCCGCGTCGCCGTGCTGACATTGGGCTCGCGGTTGAGAACGCGCGACACCGTTTTGATCGAGACGCCCGCAGCATGGGCGACGTCAACGATGGTCACATTCGCGACGCGCGCGCCGGTCCGCTTTGGCGAGGCTTTGCGCACCCGCTGAAGGTCAGTGCGAGAGGCTGACAAATTAGGGCTCCGATACTGTGCCGAGAGGCTAACGACCGTGTGACAGCGCTGTCAAGAACTCGTTTCAGTTGAGGAGGTTGCGCGCGCGGCTTCCTCTGGAGAAAGCTGATCGGGCGCGCCAATATGTTGTCTTTCACACGATTGTGCATTGCGGCCTCGCAGCATCCTTAACAAGATGTAAATCTGACCACATGTGGAACAGCACTGGAGGCCGTGTATGAACATCGACCCGACCCCGATTGAGGTGCAGGAGGGCTGGCTTATGCGAGCCCGGACCCAGGGCCTTGTTTGCCAGATCTGCCATGAGCCTCCCCGTTACGAAGAACGGGAACAGTTCTTTGACACGGGGGTTTGCTGCGATTGCGCGACGGATCGACTGCAGGCCTCGCCGCTCAACGCCTAGAGCAAAATCCGATCTGATTGGATCGGATTTTG
>CAIOJR010000174.1 GCA_903858685.1 uncultured Caulobacterales bacterium
ACGTCCCAGGTGGGGATCTTTTCGACGTCGCGACGGCGATTATCCTTCCACACCGCTTCATAGAGGCAATTGTGGAAGTAGAAGAATTCTAGATTCTTGAACTCTGTCCGGGCCGCAGAGAACAGCTCTTCGCAAAGCTTGATATGGCTGTCCATCGATCCGCCAATATCAAAGAACAGCAGAACCTTGATCTTGTTGCGCCGTTCAGGCCGCATGACGATGTCGAGATAGCCCTGACGCGAGGTGGCGTCGATCGTGCCGCCCAGATCCAGTTCATCGGGCGCGCCCTCGCGGGCGAACTTGCGCAGGCGGCGAAGCGCCACCTTGATGTTGCGGGTGCCCAGTTCGACCGAATCGTCGAGGTTCTTGTATTCGCGCTTGTCCCAGACCTTGACCGCCTTGCCATGGCGGCCCTTGTCCTGCCCGATGCGCACGCCTTCGGGGTTATAGCCATTGGCGCCGAAGGGCGAGGTGCCGCCGGTGCCGATCCACTTATTGCCGCCCTCGTGGCGTTCCTTCTGTTCTTTCAGGCGTTGCTGAAGGGTCTCCATCAGCTTGTCAAAGCCGCCCAGAGCCTCGATCTGCGCTTTTTCCTCCTCCGTCAGGAACTTCTCAGTCAGCTTTTTCAGCCATTCGGCGGGGATGTCGGCGGTCAGGTTGTCGTCAACCCGCTCAAAACCTTTAAACACATGGGCGAACACCTGATCGAACTTGTCGAGGTTGCGTTCATCCTTCACCAGGGCGGTGCGGGACAGGTAATAGAAGTCGTCCACATCGAGCCCGATGACCTGCTGGTCCATGGCCTGCATGAGGGTGAGATATTCGCGCAGCGACACCGGCACCTTGGCCTCGCGAAGCTGGGAAAAGAAGCGCAGAAACATCGACCGCAGCCTTTGTGAGCAGTGTTCACCTCAAAGCTAGGCGCGCTTCGCCCAAGGCTCAAGCGAAACTGACAGGCGCCGCTGCGTCAGCCTCTGCGGAAAATGAATTCGTGATCCAGGGTTTCACCCACGCGGAAGCGATATTCGCCCGCCTTTGAGAAGCCATTCTTCTCATAAAACCGCTGCGCCTTGTCATTGCCGGACCAGACGCCCAGCCAGATGGTGCGCGGCCCGTCCCTGTCCAGCCAGCCGATCGCCGCATCATAGAGCGCCCTGCCGCCTCCAAGTCCCTGGGCCGCGTTCAACAGATAGATGCGCTTCAACTCGCCGTCCTGCGGCCTGGCTGCTTCATGCGGCAGGCCATTGGGGCCGACGAGCGCATAGCCGACCGCCGAGCCGTCATGCTCGGCGACGAAATGCTGAAAGGCCGGGTTGGCGAAATAGGCGGCAATCACCGGCTCGCCATAGGCCGAAGGCACGAACTGAGCCACATCGGAAGATGAATAGCCAAGCCGGAAGCCCTCCACAAAGGTTTCGCGGAAGGTGCGCTCGCCCAGGTCGCTCAGAATGGAGACATCGGCAAGGGTGGCTGGACGGACGGTGATGCTCATGGGGCGTCCGTTATCAGCCTATCGGCGCCGGTTTCAAGCGCCGGACCAGCCAAAGCACCGGCAAGGGCGCCACGACCACCAGCCCGGACCACAGGCCCATCCAGGGATCATCCGCTACCATCACATAGATCAGCGACGCCTGAACCAGCGACGCGGCGATGGCGATCCATGGGAAGAGCGGCATTTTCCAGGGGCGGTAAAGGTCTGGCTCGGAATAGCGCAGCCGAATGGCGGACAGGCACACCATCAGAATGGCGCCGACGCTCCAGGGCGCATAGATCCGAATAATGGCCTCATAGCTGCCGCTGGCCGCGAAGATCAGCGAAGCCCCCGCCACCACCAACAGGCTTCGGCGCGGCGTTCCGCCCTTGGCCACATGAGACAGCCAGCGCGGCAGCACACCGTCGCGCGCCATGGCGAAGGTGACGCGCGAGGCGGCCATGACCTGCAGGTTCACAATCGCCATCAAGGAAAACAGCCCCATCGCCGTGATGAAGGTGTCGGCGGCTGAGCCCATGACCACATGCGCCGCATCGCCCACCGCGAACTTCGACCCCGCCAGTTGCGCTGGCGTCAGAACGTGCAGGGCAGCAGCGTTGACCAGCACATAGAGCACAGAAACGAGCCCGATCCCCCAGAAGGTCGCCCGCGCGACATTGCGGTCCGGATTGTCGACCTCTTCAGAGAAATATATCGCCCCGTCCCATCCGGCATAGGTCGAATAGATGACGCGGATCGCCATGACGAGCGCCGCTGCGGATGTCACCGGTCCGATCAGGCCCGATGCGACCGGCGCCGGCGCGGCGCCGCGCGGCGCGATGAACAGGATGGCGACCAATAGGAGAAAGGCCGCGCCCTTGACCGCGCTTCCGATGCTTTGAGAGGCGCCGGATACCTTCGTACCGATCCAGTTGATGCCTGAAACGCCCACGATGAGGGCGCAGGCGAGCACAGCCACCGGGACCTGCGGGACAAGGCCCAACCGGTGGACATATTCCCCGAACACGACCGAGATGAACGCATTGGAGGCGGTATATTGCAGCCAGGTCAGCCAGCCATTGATGAAGCCGACCGAGGGACCAAAGGCGCGCTGCGAAATGGCGTAGGTGCCGCCTGCGCGCGGAATGGAGGCGCCCGCCTCCACCAGCGGCATGGCCGCCAGCATGGCGGAACCGCCGCCCAGGGCCCAGGCCAAAAGGATGAGCAGCGGGCTGGAAACGCCCTGAGCGACCACGCCTGGCGCCCGCATGATGCCGGATCCGATCACGCCTCCGACCACAACCGCCAACCCGAAGACCAACCCCAGAACCCGCAATAGTTGCGGCGGCGAATGGGGCGTTTCTGAAGGCTGCGTCATGTGTCAACTCGTCACTTGTAGAACCTTGGCGACGATAGTGACGGATCGGCGGGAAGAACAAGGGCGGATCGACGGCGAACTTTCGTCCAAGCCCGGTTTGGCGTGCTATTCCAGTTCTTCGCGCGCGACAGTCAAGGCGCGACGCGCGTGGCGAAAAAGAAGATTGCGTTGCGCCTCGTCCGTCAGATCGTCTATCCCGGAAGGTGCGGGCATGGACACGCTGACCTCCACACCGCCCAGGTGAAGCGTCACGCTCACGCCTGAGGGGAATGCGGCTACCTGGATGCGTTCAGCTTGGTCAGTCAGGGACATAGAGCAGAGTTAACACATGATCAATTTCAT
>CAIOJR010000175.1 GCA_903858685.1 uncultured Caulobacterales bacterium
CGAGCGAAGAGATTCGCGTCCCATTTTGTGTGGCGAGGTCGGGCAAGGTGAAGTTTAGTCAGTCTTTGTGCGGGGGGGCGGCAGCCCTGGCGGCAGGTCTGGTCGTGGGCGCTGCGGACGCACAGATTGCACTGCGTCCGCCGCCTGCGCCTCGTGCTGCAACCGCCAGAACCATATCCGACCTTCTGACGCCTCAGGCCCCACAGACCACGGCGCCGGGCGGATCAACGCCCGCTGGGTCCGCCAGCCCCGCGGAGCCCCCCGCGCCTCGGCCTGCGCCGCCATCCTTCGACGTGCGAGCCCGACCCTCGATCGACCTCGGCGCCGTCCAGCTCCGTCCCGCAGACGAAGCCCTGATCCTGAAGACGCTGGACGGCGCGACCAGCCACGGCTTTCGCCGCTATGAGTTCGCCGCGCCGGATCTCGCCCAGCGACTGGCGTCCGACGATTCGGCGGCGCGACTGGCTGCGGAGCGTGAGCTGAAAGTCGGTCTGCTGCACTATGCGCGCGCCCAGCACGGCCAGCGTGTCGCTGCGGAAAACTTCCAGAAGAACTGGGGCGTGCGGCCTGAGGCTTGGAATCCGGATCGCAGCTTCGCCGCTGCGGTGGCAGAGGACAGGCTGGCGGGCTGGGTCGACGACTTGCCGCCGCCCTTTCCCGGCTATCAGTCCCTGCGCAAGGCGCTCGACAATTATCGCGACATTGCCGCAAAGGGCGGTTGGGACAAGGTGTCCGCCGGGCCCGCGCTGAAAATGGCCGCCACCGGGCCCCGGGTGCTGGCGCTGAGGGCGCGGCTGGCGATGGAGGATGCGCAGCTTGCGGCGTCCAATACGCCGGAACTGTTTGAGGCGGGACTGGCTGAGGCGGTGATGCGCTATCAGCTTCGCAACGGCCTGAACCCCACTGGCGTCGTGGATCGCCTGACCCTGAGCGCTCTGAACCAGCCGGTCGGACAGCGTGTATCCCAGATCATCGCCAATCTGGAACGGTGGCGCTGGGTCGGCCGCGACCTGCCCGCCGACCGGATCGAGGTGAATATCGCGGCTGCTGGAATGTCCGTCTATCGCGACAACCGTCCGGTCCTGTCCATGCGCGCCGTGGCGGGGCGACCGAGCGACCAGACCCCCATGCTGCAATCGCGTGTGGAGAGCATTGTCATAAATCCCCCCTGGAACGTGCCCTCCAGCATCGCCCAGAAGGAGCTTTGGCCCAAGGAGCGCCTGCATCCGGGCTATCTGGAGGCTCACGGCTTTCGGGTTCTGACCGACGACAAGGGGGGCGAGCGGTTGCAGCAAAAGGCCGGTCCCTCGGCGCTGGGCAAGCTGAAATTCGACTTCCCCAACACTTATGGCGTCTATCTGCACGATACGCCGAGCCACTCCACCTTTGCGACGGATTCGCGCGCGGTCAGTCATGGCTGTGTAAGGCTTCAACACCCGGCGGATCTGGCAAAGTTGTTGCTTCAACCAGATCCTGACTGGACGTCGGCCCTGATTGATCAGGCGATTGACACCGGCGACACCAAACGCGTGAAACTGAACACACCCATGCCCGTGGTGATCCTATACTGGACGGCCTATGTGGCGGGCGGCCAGGTTAGCTTCCGACCAGACATTTATGACTGGGATGAGGCCCTGCTGGGTCTAATTGACGCAAGTCGGGCCCTACCCAATGCTTGACTCTGGGGCGTGAAGACGGTCACCCTGAAACATCGGCAATTTCAGGGCGTTGGCTTTTGAGCCAATGAGGCATGATGATCGCAAGGCGGAAGTTTCTGGGTATGGGCGGCGGCTTGGCCGCAGCATCACTGACAGGAGCTTCCGGGGCGGCCTGGGCGAGTTCAGCACCGGAGCCGACCTCTCCGCGCCGGGTTGATCTTCATAATCTTCACACCGGCGAAAGCGTCGGCGTGGCCTATTGGGAGAACGGCGCCTATGCGCCGGACGCGCTCTCTCAGGTGAACAAGGTCCTGCGCGACTTCCGGACCGGAGAGGTGCATGACATCCATCCCGACCTTCTGGACCTGTTGCATCGGCTTTCCGTGCAGTTCGAGGGACCCAGGACCTTTCAGGTGATCTCGGCTTACCGGTCGCCCCAGACCAACGCCGCCCTGGCGCGACCTGGATCAGGCGTGGCCCATCACAGCCTGCACATGCAGGGCATGGCCATTGACATCAGGGTTCCCGGCATTGATCTGGCCGCACTGCACCGTGCCGCCCTTGGGCTCGGCGCGGGCGGCGTGGGCTACTACCCGGCCTCGGACTTTGTGCATGTGGATGTTGGGCCGGTGCGCCAGTGGGCGATGCTGGGCCACAAGAGCAAGAGCGACAGCCAGCAGGGCTGATGGCTCTGCTCCGGCAGGATCCGGGCGACCGTGAAGGGTTCGTCCCGGAAAGACACGGCCTGGGCTGAAGCGTCCGGATCTGTGCCCGCGGCGGGCGCGCAGGCTGGATGACGAAAAGGCTGGAAGCTCAGCTTTTTCCGCCAGCCAGGCGCCGGTCGAGATAGTCGCCCACCCGGGTCTCCACCTCATTGAGATGTTCGCTCCAATAGTGGTTGGCGCCGTCGACCAGATCATAGGCGATGGTGATGCCCTTCTGGGTGCGCAGCTTGGCCACGACGCGCTCCACTTCGGTGGGAGAAGCGACGGCGTCGGCCGTGCCGTGCAGGATCAGACCAGAGGCCGGGCAGGGCGCCAGGAAGCTGAAATCATAGACATTGGTCGGCGGGGACACGGAGATGAAACCGTCTGTCTCCGGGCGGCGCATCAGCAGCTGCATGCCGATCCAGGCGCCGAACTGGTACCCAGCCACCCAGCATTGCGAGGCGGTGGGGTTCTCGGTCTGCAACCAGTCGAGCGCGGTCGCCGCGTCCGCCAGTTCGCCAATGCCGGAATCGAACTCGCCCTGGCTCTTGCCCACGCCACGGAAGTTGAAGCGCAGCGTGGCGAACCCGCGCTTCATGAAGACGCGATAGAGCTGCAACGTGACCGCATTGTTCATCTGCCCGCCTGCCTTGGGGTGGGGGTGCAGAATGAGGGCGATCGGGGCGTTGTCCGTCTTGCCCTTGGTATAGGCGCCTTCAAGGCGCCCGGAGGCGCCAGTCAGAATCACTTCGGGCATGGAGGATTTGAACCTTCTCCTGGCGGACATTTGTGCGGGCTTTGAGGCCGCATTCGACTCGAAATACTTGACCGCACAGGTAGGACTTCCTAAGTCCGGGACGCGCGTGGAGGCGGCTTTTAGCACAGGTCGCAGAAAATCGCGGAATTTTTAGCGGCGGAAACTCATTTCCGCGGGGTCGGCCTCGAAAGCGGCGAGTTGTCATGCAGCTGAGCACAAAAGGTCGTTACGCCGTCATGGCCATGACGGATCTGGCGCGTCATGGCGAAAGCCGGGCTGTGTCCCTCGCAGAGATTGCGGCGCGCCAGGAAATTTCCCTGTCCTATCTCGAGCAGCTGTTCGCCAGACTTCGGCGCAGCGGGTTGGTGTCCAGCGTGCGCGGTCCGGGCGGCGGCTATCGTCTGGCCTCGCCCGCAGGCGCCACGCCCATCGCGGCGATTGTGCGGGCGGTGGACGAGCCGATGCGCGCGACGCGGTGCAGTCAGCATGACGGCGGCAAGGGATGCATGAGCCGGGGTGAGCGTTGCCTGACCCACGACCTTTGGGAATCGCTTGGCGCAGAGATTGAATCCTATCTGGCCAGCGTCACTCTGGCGGATGTGCTCAATGGTCGGCTCAAGCCGGGCCTCGGCAAGCAGGCGGCGGCCTGATCTCCATGTCCCGCGCCCGCTCAGGCATCTATCTGGATTATAATGCGACGGCCCCCATCCGGCCTCAGGCGCGGGCGGCTGTGCTGTCGGCGCTGGACATTGGGGGCAATCCGTCTTCGGTGCACGCCGCCGGACGGGCCGCACGCGACCTGGTGGAGACGGCGCGCGCTCAGGTGGCCGCTCTGGTCGGCGCCCATGTCGGCCGCACCGTCTTTACCGGCGGCGGCGCCGAAGCCAACGCCATCGCCCTGACCAGCCTGGCGCGCCAGGCCGAACGCCTGATCGTCGGCGCCACGGAGCACGAGGTGGTGACCGAGACGTCCAAGGCTCTGGGCCTGCCCATCGAGGTCTGGCCGGTCACACGCCACGGCGTGGCGGACCTGGACTGGCTGCGCGACAGGCTGAGCGCGCCCGCCGGCGTGGCTCTGGTTGCGCTGATGCTCGCCAATAACGAGACCGGCGTGATCCAGCCGGTCGCCGAAGCCGCAGCACTGGTACAGGCCGCTGGCGGACGATTGCATGTGGACGCCGTGCAGGCCGCGGGCAAGGTCGAGGTGGATTTCGCAAGCCTTGGCGCTCACTCCATGGCCCTGTCCGGGCACAAGCTGGGCGGGCCTCAGGGCGTGGGCGCCCTGGTCTTCGCCAGGCGCGCCCTGTTGACACCCCTGTGGGGCGGCGGCGGGCAGGAACAGGGTCTGCGCGCCGGCACAGAAAACGTCGCGGGTATTGCAGGCTTCGGCGCGGCGGCGCAGGCGGCGGGCGAGGGGCTGGCTGATCTGGCGGCGATGGCGCAATGGCGCGACGCCACAGCGCTTGGGCTGAAAGCCGCCGGTGCGCTCATTGCGGGCGAGGGCGCGCAGCGTCTTCCCAATACGCTGTGCCTGACGCTGGACGGCTGGGAATCGATCCGGCAGGTCATGATGCTGGATCTGGCCGGTGTTCAGGTTTCGGCAGGGGCGGCCTGTTCATCCGGCAAGGTCAAGCCGTCCGGCGTGCTGAGCGCCATGGGCTTTGGTGATCTGGCCGCCAGCGCTTTGCGGGTGTCGGGCGGCTGGGCGACGACACGAGACGACTGGTCGGCCTTTGCCGATGCATGGCTGGAGGGCGCCTCACGGCTTGCCGCTCGCCGCAGGACCGAGGTGGCTTGATGGCCGATATTGATACAATCCAGACGGTTGAGGCGCTGGCCGGGGACAAGTATGTCCACGGCTTTGTCACCGATATCGAGCAGGAGTTTGCGGCCAAGGGGCTGAACACGGACGTCATCCGCTTCATCTCCGCCAAGAAGAACGAGCCGGACTGGATGCTGCAATGGCGTCTGGACGCCTATGAGCGCTGGCTGGTCATGGACGAGCCGGACTGGGCCAAGGTCAGCTATCCCAGGATCGACTATCAGGACCTCTATTATTACGCCGCACCCAAGCAGAAGGACGGTCCAAAAAGTCTGGACGAGGTCGATCCGGAACTGCTGGACACCTACAAAAAGCTTGGCATTCCGCTGCGGGAGCAGGAGGTGCTGGCGGGCGTTCAGGGCGCGCCGCGCTACGCCGTCGACGCCGTGTTCGACTCGGTCTCAGTGGTCACCACCTTCAAGGCGGAACTGGCCAAGGTCGGGGTGATCTTCTGCCCATTGTCGGAGGCGGTGCGCGACTATCCCGATCTGGTGCGTCAGTATCTGGGGTCGGTGGTGCCGGTGTCGGACAACTATTTCGCCTGTCTGAACTCGGCGGTCTTCTCCGAAGGCTCGTTCGTCTATGTGCCGCCGGGCGTGCGCTGTCCGATGGAGCTGTCGACCTATTTTCGCATCAACGCCCTGAATACCGGACAGTTCGAGCGCACCCTGATCATCGCCGACAAGGGGTCCTATGTCTCCTATCTGGAGGGCTGCACCGCCCCGATGCGGGACGAGAACCAGCTCCACGCCGCTGTTGTGGAATTGATCGTGCTGGACGATGCGGAGATCAAATATTCCACCGTCCAGAACTGGTATCCCGGCGATGCAGACGGCAAGGGCGGCATCTACAACTTTGTCACCAAGCGCGCCGACTGCCGGGGCGACCGCTCGAAAGTCAGCTGGACCCAGGTTGAGACCGGCTCAGCCATCACGTGGAAGTATCCGTCCTGTGTGCTGCGGGGCGCAGACTCGATGGGCGAGTTCTATTCCATCGCGATCACCAACGGCCGCCAGCAGGCCGACACCGGTACGAAGATGATCCATCTGGGCGCAGGCTCGACCTCGCGCATCATCGCCAAGGGCATATCGGCGGGCAGGTCCAGCTCCACCTATCGCGGGCTGGTCTCGGTCCATCCCAAGGCCCGGGGCGCGCGCAACTTCACCCAGTGCGACAGTCTGCTGATCGGCAAGACCTGCGCCGCCCACACAGTGCCCTATATCGAGGCGCGCAACGCCTCGGCCCAACTGGAGCACGAAGCGACCACCACGCGTCTGTCCGAGGACCAGCTCTTCTATGTGATGCAGCGCGGCCTGTCGCAGGAAGAGGCCGTGCAGCTTCTGGTCAATGGCTTTGTGAAGGACGTGCTTCAGGAACTGCCCATGGAGTTCGCCGTCGAAGCCCAGAAGCTCGTCGCCGTCAGCCTCGAAGGGAGCGTGGGATGAATGAAGACCGCACCGCCCGCCACGCTGTCAGCGCCAATCCACCCCCAGCCCCGACCCTTTCCTCCTCCGGGGGCAAGGGAGAGAATGTGCATGCTTGATATTCAGAACCTCCAGGTTTGCGTCGCCGACAAGCCGATCATCAAGGGCCTGAGCCTGCAGGTCCCTGCGGGCGAGGTGCACGCCATCATGGGGCCCAACGGGGCTGGCAAGTCGACGCTGAGCTATACGCTGGCAGGACGCAACGGCTATGAGGTCAGCGGCGGATCCGCCACGCTGAACGGCGAGGACCTGCTGGCGCTGGACGCTTCTGCCCGCGCAGCCCGGGGGGTGTTCCTGTCGTTCCAGTATCCGCTGGAAATCCCCGGCGTGCCGGCCCTGACCTTTGTGCGAACGGCCATGAACGCCCAGCGCAAGGCGCGCGGCGAACCGGAGATCTCTGCGCCCGACTTCCTCAAGAGGGCGCGGGCCGTCGCCGCCAGCCTGAAGATGGACATGAACATGCTCAAGCGCGGGCTCAATGTCGGCTTCAGCGGCGGCGAGAAGAAGCGCATGGAAATCTTCCAGATGGCCATGCTCGAGCCGCGCCTGCTCATCCTGGACGAGACTGATTCCGGGCTGGACATAGATGCGCTGAAGATCGTGTCGGAGGGGGTCAACGCCCTGCGCGCGCCCGACCGCGCCATGCTGGTCATCACCCACTATCAGCGTCTGCTGGACTATATTAGGCCCGACCGGGTGCATGTGCTGGCGGCGGGCCGAATCGTGGCGTCGGGCGGGCCGGAACTGGCGCAGCAGCTGGAACGTGAAGGCTACGAGAAGTACGAGACCGCCGCATGAGCCTGCGCGAGGCTCTTCTCACCCATAATGCAGACTTGCTGCCCGGACGCCGCGACGAGGACTGGCGCTGGACCGATCTGCGCGGCGTGCTGCGGCCCCTGCCAGATATGTCTACAGATCTGCAGGGCCTGACCAGCAGACCGGACATCGAGGTCCTGCCGGGGGTGATCGTCCGCCGCCATGCTGCGCCCGTGGCGGGCGGGGTCAGCGACATCGAGCTGGTCGTCGCCCGTGGCGAGGTTGTGCTTTTGCTGGATGCGTTCGAGGCGGGCGAGGGCGCCTATGTGCGTGACGCCGCCTTGCCGATCCGCCTTGAGGAAGGCGCCAGCCTGACGCGGCTGGTTCTGGCGGAGGACGGCGCGGACGCTGTGTCGGTCATCTGTTCTGACGTGTCGCTGGCGGCGGGCGCGACCTTTCATCAGACCGTGATCGCGTCGGGCGCCAGGCGTCAGCGAATAGAGACGCGCGTGACGCATCCCGGTCAGGGCGCCAGCGTGCGGCTGGACGGCGCCTATCTGCTCAGCGGCAAACGCCATGCCGATCAGACGACGCGGCTGGATCACACCGGACCCGGCGGGGAGAGCCGACAACTGGTCCGCGGCGTGGCGGCCGACCAGTCGCGTGGGGTGTTTCAGGGGCGGATCATCGTCCGCGAGGGCGCGGACGGCGCCGACGCCCGACTGACCCACAACGCCCTGATGCTGTCTGAAAAGGCCGAGATCGACGCCAAACCCGAGCTGGAGATCTATGCGGACGACGTGGCCTGCGCACACGGCAATACGGTCGGCGCGCTGGATGAAGAGGCCCTGTTCTACGCCTGTGCGCGCGGCATTCCGGCCCCCGAGGCGCGGCTGATGCTGATCGAGGCCTTTATCGGCGAGATCGTTGAGCGGATCGACGAGGCGGTTTTGCAGGCCCTGGCCCGCAGCTTCGTCGCCACGCGCCTGGAGGCGTTGCGCGGATGAGCCTTCACCAGACCTTCGACGTCGCCGCCATCCGCGCGCAATTTCCGATCCTGAAGCGCCAGGTCAATGGCAAGCCCCTGATCTATCTCGACTCCGCCGCCTCGGCCCAGAAGCCGCGCGCGGTGATCGAGGCCATGACGCGGGCCATGGAGCATTCCTACTCCAACGTCCATCGCGGCCTGCACACGCTCGCCAACGAAACCACTGACGCCTTTGAAGCCGCGCGCGCCGCGGCGGCGCGGTTGATCAATGCGCCAAGCTCCAACCAAATCGTCTTCACCAAGGGAGCGACTGAGGGGATCAATCTGGTCGCTGCCTGCCTTGGCCTGTCGCTTCAGGCAGGCGACGAGGTCGTGCTGTCGGAACTGGAGCATCACGCCAATCTTGTGCCCTGGCACTTCCTGCGCGAACGCAAGGGTGTGGTGCTGAGGTTCGCCCCGGTCACCGATCTGGGCGGGATCGATCTCGACGCCTTTGAAAATCTGCTGGGGCCCAGGACCAAGGTCGTGGCCATGACCCACATGTCCAACGTCACCGGCGCGGTCAGCGATGCGGCGCGCATTGTGGCGGGCGCGCGGTCCGTCGGCGCGTTGGTCCTGCTGGATGGCTGCCAGTCGATTGTGCACAGCCAGGTGGACGTGCAGGCTCTGGATGTGGATTTCTACGTCTTTTCAAGCCACAAGCTCTATGGCCCGACCGGTCTTGGCGTCTTGTACGGCAAGGCTGAGCGGCTGGCCGCCCTGCCGCCCTATCAGGGGGGCGGCGAGATGATCGGCTCGGTCTCGCTGGAGCGGATCACCTATGCCGATCCGCCTCACAGGTTCGAAGCCGGCACGCCGCCGATTCTGGAGGCCATCGGCTTTGGCGCGGCATTGAACTGGCTGGACTCGATTGATCGCAAGGCCGCCTTCGCCCACGAACAAGCGCTGTACGCCCATGTGGCGCAACGGCTGGACGGAGACAATGGCGTGCGCATTCTGGGTCGCACGCCCGGCAAGGGCGCTATTCTCAGTTTCACTGTCGAGGGCGCTCACGCTCATGATGTAGCCCAGATCCTGGATCGCTACGGCGTGGCCGTGCGCGCGGGCACCCATTGTGCTGAACCCCTGATGCGGCGTTTTGGCGTGACGTCGAGCGCGCGCGCCTCTTTCGCCCTATATAACACCCTCGAGGAGGCGGACGCCTTTGTCGAGGCCCTCCACAAAGCCCGTCGCTTCTTCACGTGATCGCCATGGACATGACCCGCGAAACCCCAGACGCCACTGCCGAAACCGATCTTGTGCAAAGCGGCGATTCCGCCCTGCCTCAGGACGAACTTGACCGCCTGACCGACGCGCTCGTCGCCTCGTTCAAGACGGTCTATGATCCGGAAATCCCGGTGGACATCTATGAGCTGGGCCTGATCTACAAGGTGGACGTGTCCGACGACCGCGACGTGGTGGTGGACATGACACTGACAGCGCCGGGCTGTCCCGTGGCGGGTGAAATGCCGCAATGGGTGCAGAACGCCGTGGAGGCCATTCCCGGCGTACGCGGCTGCACCGTCAATCTGGTGTTCGAGCCGCCTTGGGACCAGTCGCGCATGTCCGACGAGGCCCGTCTGCAACTGAACATGTTCTGAGCGGAGACGTCTGATGGATACCGCCCCAACCCCACAACTGACCCCGCGCCCAAGGCGTCCGCGCCCCAAGGTCGTCTCACTGACCGACGTTGCGGCCGAGCGCGTGCGCGAGATCATGGATCGCGCCGAAAAGCCCTATGCGGGCCTTCGCGTGGGCGTGAAGAACGGCGGCTGCGCCGGTCAGGAATATGTTCTGGAATACGCCGAAACCGCCGGTCCTCTGGACGAGGTCGTGGAGGACAAGGGCGTGCGTATCCTGATCGAGCCCAAGGCCGTGCTGTTCCTGCTGGGCACCGAGATCGACTATCAGGCCACCAAGCTCGCGGCCAAGTTCGTGTTCCGCAATCCCAATGAAACCGACGCCTGCGGCTGCGGGGAAAGCGTGACCATCGTTCCGGCGACGCTCGACGCATGAGCGCCTCGCCGGAGTTTCGGGAGTTCCTGCAGGAGCACCTGGGGCGACTGGGCGAGCTTCGGTTCAAGCGCATGTTCGGCGGTGCTGCGGTCTATCTGCACGAGATGATCTTTGGGCTGATCTTTGGCGAGGTGCTCTATCTGAAGACCACGCCTGAGACGGTGGCCCTGTTCGAGGCCGCCGGATCGGAGCCCTTCACCTATATGGCCAAGGGCAAATCCGTCTCCCTCAGATACTGGCGCATGCCGGACGAGGCCATGGACGACCGAGACGAAGCCGAACGCTGGGTGCGGATCGCGCTGGGGTGACATGGATGCTACAGAGCCTTAGCCGCTGAATGGCCTCCCTTCCCCTGCGGAACACCTTGATTTTCCACCCTTCCGTCTCGACTCTTGCGCTCAGCGCGGCATGATGGGCCCAATACGGCCAGAGCCGATCGGGAGCGAAACAGATGACCCAAAACCGCCAGTGGATTCTTCGTCATCGTCCCGTGGGCGAAATCAGCGCTCAGGATCTTGAGCTTGTCACAACGCCGCTCGCCGATCTGAAGCCGGACGAGGTGCGGGTGCGCACGCTTTATCTGTCGCTCGATCCCACCAACCGGATCTGGATGAGCGACATGGACCAGTATCTGCCGCCGGTTCAGGTGGGCGATGTGATGCGCGGCGGCGGCATCGGCGTGGTGGAGGCGTCAAAATCCGACCGCTTCCCCGTGGGCGCTCTGGTCAATACGGGGCTGGGCGGCTGGCAGGACTATGTGACGGCCCATGCCGACGCCCTGTCGCCCGTGCCGGTCATTCCCGGCGTGCCTTTGACCGCCTTCATGAGCGTGCTTGGCGCCACTGGCCTGACGGCCTGGTTCGGCATGGTCGATATCTGCAAGCCGCAGGCGGGCGAGACGGTGGTGGTCTCGGCGGCGGCGGGCGCTGTCGGCTCCATCGCCGGGCAGCTGGCCAAGGCGCGCGGCTGCCGGGTGATCGGCATTGCGGGCGGGGCGGACAAGTGTCGCTGGCTGGTGGATGACCTCGGCTTCGACGCCGCCATCGACTACAAGAACGAAGATGTCGGCGCGGCTCTGGATCGGCTGGCGCCCAATGGGATCGACTGCAATTTTGAAAATGTCGGCGGCGCGATCATGAACGCGGTGGTCAGCCGGATGAACAATTTTGGTCGCGTGGCCCTGTGCGGAATGATCTCGACCTATAATCTTGAAACGCCCGCGCCCGGACTGGACGACTTCTCCTCCATCCTGATGCGCCGTCTGATGATCAAGGGCTTCATCATCATCGACTATCTGCCCCGCGCGGCGGAAGCCTTCGCCGAGCTTGGACCGATGGTCATGTCCGGCCAGCTGAAATGGAAGGCCCATGTGGTCGACGGGCTGGAAAACGCCGCCGACGCCGTGAAGCTGTTGTTCAGCGGCGCCCATGACGGCAAGCTGATGGTGCGGGTCTCGGCTGAGCCGTGAGCGCTTAACGCGCCTAACGGGTTGAGTTGAATAATCAATCTGGCCAGGGCCGATCATCGGCGTATGGTCTGGGCATGACCAGCTTCACCGACGCGCTCGATCTTGCCTTCACCGCCCAGAGCCGGGGCTGCGTGATCTTTGGCTCGCCCTTTTCGGCCCTGGTCCTGGAGGCCATGCAGGCGGACGCCCGACAGGGCGGGGTCTATGCGCGCCTGATGCAGCCGTTCGAGGATCTTGACCTTGACGGCGTGATGCAGGCGGCCGCCCCGCTGCGGCCTCTGGGCTGGCTGCATGCACTGGTGCTGAAGGGCAGGGCGCCAAGGCTGGCGCGGCTCTATCCGCCCAACCCAGCGCCTGATCCCGAGGCGTTGCGCGCAGAGATCGTGCGGCTGGCGGGGGACCTCTATGAGGAGGCGGAGGCCTTTCTGACCTCTCCCCCCCAGACCAATGAAGTGCGGCGCACCCTGTGCCTTTTGCCCGGCTTCACCACCATCGCCGCGGAGACTTGCCTGCCGCTGCGCACCTTCGAGATCGGGGCCAGCGCCGGGCTGAACCTGAACTGGGACCGTTTTCACTATCGGTTGGGAGAGGCCGGCCAGTGGGGCGACCCGGCGAGCCCGGTGCAGATTTCAGGCGACTGGACCGGCGCGCCCCCGCCGCTGGGACCGGTCGAGATCACCACGCGGCGGGGCTGCGACATTGCCCCGGTGGATGTGCGCGACACCGATCAGGCGCTGCGGCTTCAGGCCTTCATCTGGGCGGATCAGACCGAGCGCATGGTCAGGCTGCGGGCCGCCATGGCGCTCGCCATTGATCAGTCGGCCCTGCCCGAACAGGCCGACGCCGCCGACTGGGTGGAGGCCAATCTGCGACCGCAAAAGGGTGTGACGACCGTGCTCTACCACTCCGTCATGTGGCGCTATATGCCCGAGGCGACGCGCGCCCGAATTGCGGCGCACATGGCGAAAATGGGCGAGGCGGCCGCGCCCGACGCACCGCTGGCCTGGCTCAGCATGGAGCCGCCGCCCCATATGTCGACCCGGATGGATCTGGAGCTGACGCTCTGGCCAAAAGGCGGGCTTCGGCGCCTTGCGCAGGTGCATCCCCACGGCGCGGCTGTGGATTGGTCGCCTGAGGGGTGAGACGAATCGCTTTTTCCGTGGGAGGCTTGTTCTGTTGAATGGCCTCGATCCGGACCGGGTTCAGACTTGATCCGGCTAACGGTCTGAGGCGATGAGAAAATGAGGGCTTCCAAAAGTCGTCTTCAAGCTTATCTAATCGTCATGCGAGGCGTTGATCGCGGTTTTCTGGAGATGGTTTTGATGACCGAGCGGAAGCAAGGTGATCAAGGAAATGGTGTCGGTTCTGCCGTCGTAACGCAGACCAAGCCCAAGACTCAACGGCCATCGCAGTACCGTGTCCTATTGTTGAACGACGACTATACTCCAATGGAATTCGTCGTTTACGTCCTTGAGCGCTTCTTTAACAAAACGCGTGAAGAAGCGACCAGAATAATGCTGCACGTGCATCAGCACGGTGTCGGCGTGTGCGGTGTGTTTACCTACGAAGTCGCCGAAACCAAGGTGGCCCAGGTGGTGGATGCGGCGATGCGTCATCAGCATCCCCTTCAGTGTACTATGGAAAAAGATTGAGAGGTCCGCCTTGCCGTCTTTCTCGCGCAACCTGGAAGAGACCCTCCACAGGGCCGTGGCCTACGCCAACCAGCGAAAGCATGAATATGCGACCCTGGAGCATCTGT
This sequence comes from uncultured Caulobacterales bacterium, assembly GCA_903858685.1. Classification (GTDB taxonomy): domain Bacteria; phylum Pseudomonadota; class Alphaproteobacteria; order Caulobacterales; family Caulobacteraceae; genus CAIMFV01. The sequence goes on from CAIOJR010000175.1 coordinate 13,455, forward strand.
TGTTGTCGCTGGGCGACGACACAGAAGCCACAGCTGTGATGCAGGCCTGCAATGTCGATCTGGCGCTGCTCAAAAAGAATCTGACCAACTATCTGGACACGGAGCTGAAGTCTCTGGTGGTGGACAATGGCGAGGACGCCAAGCCCACTGCCGGGTTCCAGCGCGTCATCCAGCGCGCGGTCATCCATGTCCAGTCGTCCGGTCGCGATGAGGTGACAGGCGCCAATGTGCTGGTCGCCGTATTCTCCGAGCGGGAGAGCCACGCGGCCTTCTTCCTGCAGGAACAGGACATGACGCGCTATGACGCGGTGAACTACATCGCTCATGGCATCGCCAAGAAGGCGGGCGCGTCTGAACCCCGCGCGGTCAAGGGCTCGTCCAGCGAGAGCGAGGCGGAGGAAAAGCCCGCCGCGCCCAAGGCTGGCGAAGCACTGGAAGCCTATTGCGTCAATCTCAATGAGAAGGCGCGGCAGGGCAAGGTCGACCCCCTGATCGGTCGCCACGCCGAGGTTGAGCGCTGTATCCAGATCCTGTGCCGCCGCACCAAGAACAATCCGTTGCTGGTCGGCGATCCGGGCGTAGGCAAGACCGCCATAGCGGAAGGTCTGGCGCGCAAGATCGTCAATGGCGAGGTGCCGGAGGTGCTGGCCACAGCCACCATCTTCTCTCTCGACATGGGCGCGCTTCTGGCGGGCACGCGCTATCGCGGTGATTTCGAGGAGCGGGTGAAGCAGGTCGTGAAGGAACTGGAGAACCACCCTAATGCGGTGCTCTTCATTGACGAGATCCACACCGTCATCGGCGCAGGCGCCACATCGGGCGGGGCGATGGACGCCTCCAACCTTTTGAAGCCGGCTCTGGCGTCCGGCACCCTGAAGTGCATGGGCTCGACCACCTATAAAGAGTTCCGCCAGCACTTCGAAAAGGACCGTGCGCTGGTCCGGCGGTTCCAGAAGATCGATGTGGTGGAGCCCTCCATCGAAGACGCCATCAAGATCCTCAAGGGTCTGAAGACCTATTACGAAGAGTTCCACAAGCTTCGCTACACCAATGACGCCATCAAGACGGCGGTGGAGTTGTCGGCGAAATACATCACCGACCGAAAACTGCCCGACAAGGCGATCGACATCATCGACGAGGCGGGCGCCTCGCAGATGCTGGTGCCTGAGAACAAGCGCAAGAAGACCCTGGGCGTGAAGGAAATCGAGGCTGTGGTGGCCAAGATGGCCCGCATCCCGCCCAAGTCGGTCTCCAAGTCTGATGTGGAGGCGCTTCGCAGTCTGGAGGCCGACCTCAAGCGGGCCGTCTATGGTCAGGATGAAGCGATTGAGCAGCTTGCTGCGGCCATGAAGATGAGCCGTGCGGGTCTGCGCGACGCGCAAAAGCCGATCGGCAGTTATCTCTTCTCCGGCCCGACGGGCGTCGGCAAGACAGAGGTGGCGCGTCAACTGGCCTCGACCCTGGGCATCGAACTCCTGCGCTTCGATATGAGCGAATATATGGAGCGCCACACGGTCAGCCGCCTGATCGGCGCGCCCCCCGGCTATGTCGGCCATGATCAGGGCGGGCAACTGACGGATGCTGTCGACCAGCACAAACATGCCGTGGTTCTGCTCGATGAAATCGAAAAGGCCCACCAGGATGTCTATAATATCCTTTTACAGGTCATGGATCACGGCACGCTGACGGACTCCAACGGCAAGAAGGTCGACTTCCGCAATGTCGTCCTGATCATGACGACCAATGCGGGCGCTTCGGACAATAACAAGGCCGGGATCGGCTTTGGCCGGGGCCGAATCACCGATGCGGACGAGGC
>CAIOJR010000176.1 GCA_903858685.1 uncultured Caulobacterales bacterium
GAGGCTCCTGTTGAATTCATGCACCATTGCTCGACCAAGTGGGCCACCTTCCTGCTCAGCCTGAAGGCATATGTCGAGACCGGCGAAGGCCGACCCGAACCCAGCCGCGACGTCAAGATCGCAGTCAACGGGTAGAGTCTGTTCCGGGGCGATAGTGTCACTTGGATCAGCGCCAGAACGTCACCGTTTAATTGACGTCGGCGACGATGGCCTTCGGTCGACCGTGGCGCTTCAGCGCTTTCTTGATGAATTTCAACGCCTCGGCCTTGTCCCGCGTCGTAGAAACGTAGGATTCCAACACTTCGCCCTCGTGGTCGATGGCCCGCCACAAGTAGCGCATCTCGCCATTGATCTTCACGAACATCTGGCTTCGCCGAACTTCGTTTCGTCGAGATGCCAGCGCCAGTGTGTGTGATGGCGCATATGTTGAACCCGCTTGCGACGGATCTCAGCGGCAAACATCGGACCGAACCGGTTCCACCACAGTCGAACAGTCTCGTTGCAGATGTCGATTCCGCGCTCGAACAGCAGGTCTTCGACGTTTCGGAGTGAAATCGGGTAGCGGACAGACATCAGCAAGACGAGCCGGATCACCTCCGGCGAGCTATCGAAGTAGCGGAACGGGTTGGTCGATTTGGCCATGCCCGAAACGAGCCGAGGCCGGATTCGCCGTCACGGGGTTTGGGCTGACAATCGCCTCAGCGCTGCTCCGGGACCATCAGGGTTGTGGACTTGTCCGAATTGTCGAGCGTGACGGGTGATTTGGGGGTCATGTCGTCGAGGTTCCACTCGGCGGGCTTGAAGTCGCGGTGGGTGGGCTTTTCCGGAAGGTTTCCGTGGACATCAGTCTCGCTGTCGATGATCCAGCCGCGGCCTTCGGCGACATCTGCCACCAGTCGCGCATCATCATAGTCACGGTCCCAAGGGCGGGCGCCCACATTGGCCAGCACCGCCCTTTGCACATCGGCGGCGGGCAGGGTCTGCAGACCCTCCGGCCAGACGGGCGGCTTGTCCTGTGGGATGATCCGGGCCGAGGTGGTGGTATAGGAGCCGGTCATGGGCAGGGGGCGACCGATCTTGTCCACCGCAATATTGTCATGGCCATAATAGTCGAGATCGCCATCGCCGCCGATTTCCAGAAAGGCGAGGTCAGGCGGCGTGGACATGCCGGCGCGCAACACATTGCCGACCGCGCTCATCATGCCCACCTGATAGGGATGGTCGCCCCATTCTTCCGCGATCAGATTATAGTGCACGGCGCGCTGGCCCGGATCGTAGATCAGGTTATTGACGATGGCGCCGTGGACGCCGCCCTTGAACAGGGGGCTGCGTTCATAATCATGGGCGAACAGGTTTTGATAGATCAGCACGCCGGTGGTATTGTCGTGGATCAGAGCGCCTTTCGAATGTTCGATCTTCCAGTGCGAGGACCGCGAGAGGGCCTCAGCCACGATATCGTTCGACAGGGTGACGCGGTGCGAGGTGGAATTGCGCCAGTCCTGCGGCGTGGCGCCCTTGAAACGGCTGCCTGACACCGCGGCGATCTTGTTGGTGGCCCAGTAGAGCGAGCAGTGGTCGATGATCACATCATAGGCGCCGTCTTCGGTGCGGATGCCATCTGTTGACCAGCCACTGGCCTTGGCATGCCCGGAGTCGCCCGTACGGATGCGGATATGCTGCACGATCACGTCATGTGTGTGGATGGCAAAGCCCTTGCCCCGGATCAGAGTCACGCCGGGGGAGGGCGCGGTCTGGCCGGCAATGGTAAGATAAGGCTCCTTCACATCCAGTGTCTGCTCGCCCAGATCGATCTGGCCGCCGACCTCGAACACCACGATGCGCGGGCCCTTGGCTTCCAGCGCCGCTTTCAGTGAACCGGGCCCATCCACAGCCAGGGTGGTGACGCGAATGATTCGGCCGCCCTTGCCGCCGTTGGTGTGCGCCCATCCGGCGCTCGGAAGTTTCAGGCTGGCCATGGCGTTCTGCGCCGTTCCCGGCAGGGCGGGCTGGGAGGCTGCGGAAGGGGCGGACACGGTGTCAGCCAACGCGGCGCCAGACGTCGCCAGCAACATTGCTGTGATGACGGACGTAAGACAATTTCGCATATGTGTTCGCTCCCTAACCCAGCCCGCATTGGCTTTTGGCCTTGCGAACGCCCTTTGCACCATTAATGACACCGGTTTCCTTTTTGGGCAATGGCCGATACCGCCGATTTTATGAGAGTCGGTAAGCCGCCTTGGGCAGGGCGTAGGCGAGGTCGCCCGCGACTTGCGCCGCATCGTCTTCGTCCAGCCGACCCTCAGCCACCAGCCGCGCCAGAAAGGCGCAGTCCACACGCCGCGCCACATCATGGCGGGCCGGGATCGACAGAAAGGCGCGCGTGTCGTCATTAAAGCCGACCGTGTTGTAAAAGCCCGCTGTTTCTGTCGTCTGTTCTCTAAAGCGCATCATTCCTTCGGGGCTGTCGTGAAACCACCAGGCTGGGCCCAGTTTCAGTGAAGGATAATGCCCCGCCAAGGGCGCCAACTCGCGTGAATAGACCGTCTCATCAAGAGTGAATAGAATGATATTCAACGCCTTTTCATTGCCAAATCTGTCGAGCAAGGGGCGAAGTCCGTTCACATATTCTGTCGCCTGTGGAATATCCGCCCCCTTGTCGCGGCCATGGCTCTTGAGCAGGGGGCGGTTATGATTGCGCGATGACCCGGCATGGATCTGCATCACCATGCCGTCTTCCAGGCTCATGCGCGCCATTTCGGTCAGCATCTGGGCGCGAAACGCCTCTGCATCGCCCGGCTCGGCCTTGCCCGTCATGATCCGGCGAAACAGGGCCTCAGCTTGCACCGGCGCCAGATCAAGCGTGCGCGCCGTGGGGTGGCCGTGATCGGTCGCCGTGGCGCCCGCCGCGCGAAAATCGGCCCGGCGCTGGCGATGCGCGGCCAGGTAGCCACGCCAGTCCAGAACATCCTGACCGGTCAGGGCGGCAAAGATCTGCATCGCCTCGCCAAAAGCTTCATGCTCCACATCAACCACCGGATCGGGGCGATAGGTGGTGATGACCCGGCCGGACCAGCCGCTGGCCCGAATTTTCGCGTGGTGTTCGAGGGTGTCCGCGGGGCCCTCGGTTGTGGCCAAAACCTCGATATTGAACCGTTCGAACAGGGCGCGAGGTTTGAAATCCGCTCGCGCCAGCATCTCATTGATGCGGTCATAATAGAGATCAGATGTCGTTTCTTCGAGCGCGACATCAAATCCAAACACCTCGGCAAAGACGTGGTTCAGCCAGAGTGAAGACGGCGTGCCGCGAAACAGCCGAAAATTCCGGGCAAATATCCGCCAGGCCTTGCGCCGATCAATATTGGGCGCCCCATTCCGGTCAGGCACCCCCAGATCCGCCAGGTCGACACCCTGACTATAGAGCATCCGATAAAGATAATGGTCCGGCGCCAGCAACAGATCTACAGCATCGGTAAATGGCGCATCGTCTGCGAACCATGACGGATCGGTGTGGCCATGCGGGCTGATGATCGGCAGGGCCCGCACCTCCTCATACAGCCGCCGCGCAATCGCGCGTGTGGTGGCCTCTGCGGGGAAAAGTCGGTCAGGATTGAGGCTCAGGAGCTTGGTCATAACGCAATGGTAACCGGTGTCAATTTCATTCGCAACCGCCTCTTATTCCCTTCGAGCGGGCCGGATTCGGGGTTGGCGCGGTCATGCACCCTCCTCAAAGGTCAGGGATCAGCGCGGCCCGGGACCACCTTTCAGAAAGCCTTGCGACTGCATCCAGCTGAGCAGAAGCGTCGGCCAGGCAGCGCAGGGCAGGCCCGCCGCCAGCCGGATGCCAAAACCGTGACCGCCCTTCTGAAACAAATGCGCCTCGACTGCGCTTGTGCGTGCGC
>CAIOJR010000177.1 GCA_903858685.1 uncultured Caulobacterales bacterium
CCCTTTACCGCTGCCGCCGCGACGGTAGGTTCCCCAGGGCTGGCACGCCAGGCTGCAGACGCTCCGGATATTCGGCTATTGGCAGGGTCCGAAGGATCGAGCGTGTACCTCAAGTGGGTCGTCGCAGCAGGATGGATCCCTGCCGGGAAGGGCTTCAACGTATACCGACTCCAGAACGGGACCAAGTCGGGACCGCTCAACCCAACACCCTTGACCTATCAAGGCGTGACAGCAGTTGAGGTACCTGCGCGGCATCGATTCACCACGGCGCTATTAACCAAGCAGGCCACTCCCACGGCAGTCTCCAATATCGCCGACCTCATCAAGGTGGCCAGTGGGTCTGTGGCAGGCATGAGCACTCGTCAGATCTTTACGCTGACCAAAGGCTCAGCCACACGTCAAAAGAGCGCCAACATCTTCAGCCTAGTTCAAAGCAATGTTTCAAGCCTCGCCAGCAAGGCGACACGCTTCACACCGCCGGCGACATTCGTCAGTCAGAGCTTGGTCCAGCCTAACGTGGCGTCGCAAGTCAAGTCATATCAAACGGCGTTCGCAGCTTCCGTACAGAAACGGACCGTGATGCTCAAGAATCCATCCCCGCAGGACGCCATTCGTACAGCGCGGATGATGCTTCATGTTGGCGTACTCTCACGTCCTGAGGTAGCCGCGGCAATGGGCAGTGCGTTCGACGACACCCACGCCCAGCCCGGAGCAACTTACGCCTACATCCTCGCGTTCGTTGATAGTGCGGGGCACGAAACGGAGATGGCCCGCCAGACCATCACTGTCGGTAAAGACCCCCAACCCACGGCGCCGCCAACACTCAGGGCCATGCAGAGTCGAGACCACCAGGTGACGCTGGACTGGGATGCGCCGGATGAACCCGCGCTCGCAAACCTCGGTCTCGATACGTACAACATCTACCGCATCGACTCCAGCCACCCGCAAGGTGTTCTGCTTACCGCACACCCCGTCGCGAAACCTGTCCAGAAATCGAGCGATGGATCCCAACTGATCGAAAACTGGTTCAGTTTCCAAGACAGCGAGGCGCCCATCGGCCAGGTCTCGTATCAGGTCCGGATGGTCGATGGCCTCGGTCGCGAAAGCGCTTCAGCCGCATCAGCGAATGTGAACGTAGCCGATTGGTCAGTACCAGATGAACCGAGCAGCGTCTCCGCTGCCGTTACCTTCACGGGAACCTCTAACCAAGAGACCATCAACTTTGTCGCGCCAGCCGACTCCAAGGCTTACTATCACGTCTATCGGATCGACTCAGAACTTGCCGGCGCTCAGCCACAACTCTTGGTGGACGTCCCTGAATCAAATGGCTCAACAGACCCTCCACAGGTCATCGAGGCTAACGGTGCCCACGTGGTTCAGCCAGCGCTGCCAGGAAAACAGGAGCTTCGCTACTTCCAGGTCATCGATAAGGGCCTTATGGCGGATCACAGGTTCCGCTATTTGGTCTCCGCATACTATCCCGTCAACAAGTTCGAGTCCGTTGCGGCGAGCGGCAATGTCATCGCCATTCCCGTAACCAGCGCCCCGCCAAGTCCAACTTCAGTGACCGGATCACAGGGCTCTGCAGCCTCCTCGTCCGCTGCTGAACCCACTGAAGTGGATAAGTTGGCACCGGCCACGCTCGCGCAGATTGGCAGCGCGCCAGCCTCGTCTTCAACCTTCGCCCTTCCAGTTTTTGGATCATCGGTC
>CAIOJR010000178.1 GCA_903858685.1 uncultured Caulobacterales bacterium
ACGGCGGTTTTCAAGACCGCTGCCTTAAACCACTCGGCCACCCATCCTTGAAGCGCCTGCGGGCGTTCAGGGGGGAGCGTTTAAACCGCTGCGGCGTTGCGGTCTAGTGGGATGCTGAACAGACTTGCATTGAGCATCAAAGCGTTGGCATGAAGCTTGGACTTTGACGAGGGCCAAGTGACGCGCGGACGGTTCATCACACTTGAAGGCGGAGAAGGCGCGGGCAAGTCGACGCAGCTTCGACGGCTGGGGGCGCGCCTCGCCGGTCACCAGGTTCAGGTCGTGTCAACGCGTGAGCCCGGCGGCTCCAGCGGGGCGGAGGCGTTACGCGCCCTGCTGGTGACGGGTGATGCGGATCGCTGGTCCCCTATGGCTGAGACCCTCATTCTCTATGCGGCGCGTGAGGATCACCTTCAGCGCACCATTCGGCCGGCCCTGACGTCCGGCGCCTGGGTGCTGTGCGACCGGTTCGCAGACTCCACGCGCGCCTATCAGGGTGCGGCGGGCGGCATGGATCCAGATTTCATTGCCGCTCTGGAAAGGTCCGTCGTCGCCAACACCCGGCCGGACCTGACGCTCATACTCGACGCCCCGGCCGAAGTCGGCCTGGGACGGGCCGCAGGGCGGGGTGGGGCGGAGGCGCGCTTTGAAAGCAAGGGCCTCGCCTTTCATCGTCGCCTGCGCGACGGGTTTCTGAACATCGCTGCGCAGGAACCTGAACGCTGCGTGGTCATTGACGCGCTGGCGGATGAAGATGCAGTGGCGGAGGCCGTCTGGCGTGTGGTGTCGGCCCGCTGGCCAACACTATGAACACTGATCATGATCCCGCCTTGACCGGGCGCGTGCTGGAGGCGCTTGAAGGCCAGGTCCGCGCCTTTGACGAAGCCCTCTCAAGGGGGCGCCTGCACCACGCCTGGCTGCTGACCGGGCCACAGGGGCTGGGCAAGGCCGCTTTTGCACATCGCTGCGCCAGACGTCTGCTGGGTGCGGCGCCTGACCTGTCGGGCGGCGCCATGGCCAGCCCAGCGGACGACCGGGTGACTCGGCTGATCATGGCCGGCGCCCATCCTGATTTCATTGGACTGGACCGCTATGGCGAAGACGGCAAGCTCAGGCGCAACATTTCGGTTGATGACGCTCGACGCCTTCCGGAGTTCTTCTCCAAGGCGCCGGGATTGGCGCCCTACCGCGTCGCGGTCATCGACGCGGCGGATGACCTGAACGTCAACGCCGCCAACGCCGTTTTGAAGACGCTGGAGGAACCGCCGCCGCGCGGCGTGCTGTTTCTGGTGTCTCATTCCCCGGGCAAGCTTTTGCCGACCATCCGGTCTCGCTGTCGAAGACTGGCGTTTCGTCCCTGGACAGACGAAGCCGTTGCGGCGTTTCTGGAGCGACGTCTGGCCATGGCGCCGGAGCAGGCGCAGCAACTGGCGTCCATGGCCGCCGGTTCGCCCGGTCAGGCTCTGGCGCTGGCGGAAAACAGCGCTGCGGGCAAGATGGATCAGGCGGCCCAGGCGCTGCTTGAGGCCCTTCCGTCGCCGGATGAAGTCCTGCTACTCAATATTGTGGATGGATTCCGAGGCGGGGAGGGGGCTGAACGCTTCACTGCGCTCATGGATCGACTGGCTGACCAGATCGGCGCCCGCATCCGCAATCCTGACCTGCCCGCCTCTATCGGTCGCAGTAGATGGGCCGACGTCTGGAGCCGCATCAGGTCTTTGCCGGGGGAGGTAGAAGGTTTGAATCTCGACCGTGTTGACGCCTTCTGGTCAGTGCTGGCTGAGCTACGCGCCGCCGCGCGCCTGTCGCCGCTGCCGCAAACCCATTTGTCAGATTGAGACCCCATGCTGATCGACAGTCATGTGAACCTTCACGCGCCTCAGTTCGCCGAAGATAAGGATCAGGTGATCGCCCGGGCCCGCGCCGCCGGCGTAGCCATGATGGTGACGATCTGCGACAAGCTGCAAAGCTTTGACGCGGTCCACGCCATAGCCATGGCCCAGGCCGATATCTGGTGCACGGTCGGCGCTCACCCCCATGAAGCCAAAGACCACCACGCCCTGACCGCGACCGAGCTGGCGGACCTGGCGCAGCGTCCAAAAGTGGTCGGGATCGGGGAGGCGGGGCTCGACTATCATTATGACCTGTCGCCGCGCGATGTGCAGCGCAGTGTCTTTGCCGCTCATATCGCGGCGGCGCGCATGACCGGTTTGCCGCTTGTGCTGCACACAAGACAGGCTGACGAGGATACCGGCCGAATGCTTGAGGAGGCCTATGCCGAGGGACCGTTCAAGATATTGATGCACTGCTACACCAGCGGTGCGGATCTGGCGCGACGTGCAGCCGCGCTGGGCGCATGGTTCTCCGTCTCCGGCATTGCGACGTTCAAACAGGCGCAGGACGTGCGGGACGTGATCCGCGACATGCCCGCGGACCGGATCATCATCGAAACGGACTGCCCTTATCTGGCGCCCATTCCCCATCGCGGAAGACGCAATGAGCCTGCCTTCCTGCCCCACATTCTGGCCAAGCTGGCAGAGATCAGAGGCTGGACCCTGGAAACGGCGGAGCAGCAGACAGAAGACGCCTTTTTTGCGCTTTTTGACCGGATACCCCGACCATGAGCGAAGCAACATCCGACGATGTGTTGGAGTTCACGATCCTTGGCTGCGGATCGTCTGGCGGCGTACCAAGGGCTGACGGCGCCTGGGGCGTTTGCGATCCGGCTGAGCCCCGCAACTGGCGCACAAGATGCAGTTTAGCCGTGAGACGAAAAACGGCATTAAATCAATCAAATATGACGACAATCTTAGTCGACGTGTCGCCAGATTTTCGACTGCAGGCCATGCAGGCGGGCCTGACTCATCTCGATGCCGTGCTGATCAGTCATGACCATGCCGACCAGATCCATGGCATTGATGACATCCGGGCCTTCTTTCTGCGCCAGCGCCGCCGGATCGACTGTCTTGCCAATCAAGATACGGCTGCGTCTCTAAACTCCCGTTTTCATTATATTTTCAAGGGCGACAAAGGCTATCCCGCCATTGCCGACCTACGGATTCCGCCGCCATTCGGCGAGACTTTCGCCATTGAAGGACCCAGCGGGCCCATACCAGTCACCACCTATGATCAGGATCATGGCGACGTCCAGGCTCTGGGCTTCCGGTTCGGCGGCGTAGCCTATTCAGCCGACGTAGTGAGATTATCGGCACAAGCTATGGAAATGTTGCAGGATCTGGATGTTCTGATCATCGATGCGTTGAGATATCTGCCGCATCCGACCCACGCTCATCTTGACCAAGCACTGGCCTGGATCGATGCGTTGAAGCCGAGACGCGCCATCCTGACCAATATGCATATCGACCTGGACTACCAGACGCTGAAGGACAGCCTGCCACCGAATGTCGAACCCGCTTATGACGGTATGCGCTTTGAAACGCCGCTTAGGGCGTGACAGGCTTCTACCGGCGCCGACGGCGATGAATAATTACCGATAATATTCCTTAGGCGAATTTGACGCGACGCCAAATTGGAATGTCACCCTCCCTTCCGAACCGGCCCGCCTCGTCACTTGAGAGGCTAAGAGTGCGGATATCTCTGCCAGTAACCGGACATCCCCAACGGAAGTAATGGGTGGGGAGCTGCCCCGCCCTTAGAATTGCAGTCGTCCCTTGAGATCGTCATAGGGGACCATCACGTGCTCAACGTAAGCCGGCCGCTCTGAGAGTCGCCGATAGTAGGCCTCAACACGAGGAAGCGATGGGCGGTCGATATCCAGTTCAAAGTATCGATAAAGCGACGCTCCGAACGGAATGTCGCCCAGCGTCAAATTCGGTCCGGCGATATAGTCTCGGTCACGGAAGCTAGACTCAACAATCTCCATCAGCGCCGAACACCGATAAAGGCTTGCTCGAAT
>CAIOJR010000179.1 GCA_903858685.1 uncultured Caulobacterales bacterium
CGGCGCAGCAGCAGGGACATCTGGCGATAGGCCACGGCCTGCTTGGACAGGTCGTCATAGACGATCAGGGCGTGCATGCCGTTGTCGCGGAACCATTCGCCCATGGCGCAGCCGGAGAAGGGCGCCAGGAATTGCAGCGGCGCCGGTTCAGAGGCGGTCGCCGACACGATGATGGTGTATTCCAGAGCGCCGTTTTCTTCGAGCGTCTTGACGATCTGGGCGACGGTGGAGCGCTTCTGGCCGATAGCGACATAGACGCAATAGAGCTTGGCGCTCTCGTCCTTGCCCGCATTGACGGCCTTCTGGTTCAGGATGGTGTCGATGGCGACGGCGGTCTTGCCGGTCTGACGGTCGCCAATGATCAGTTCGCGCTGGCCGCGGCCGACGGGGATCAGGGTGTCGATGGCCTTCAGACCGGTCTGCACAGGCTCGTGCACCGACTTGCGCGGGATGATGCCCGGAGCCTTGACGTCCACGCGGCGACGTTCCGCCACGTCCGTCAGGGGACCCTTGCCGTCGATCGGCTCGCCCAGCGGGTTGACGACGCGGCCCAGCAGGCCCTTGCCGACCGGCACGTCCACGATCTCGCCCAGACGACGCACTTCGTCGCCTTCGGAGATGGCGCGGTCTTCGCCGAAGATCACGACGCCGACATTGTCGCGTTCGAGGTTGAGGGCCATGCCCTTGACGCCGGCGGAGGGGAACTCCACCATTTCGCCGGCCTGAACCTTGTCCAGACCGAAGACGCGGGCGATGCCGTCGCCGACGGAGAGGACGGAGCCGACGTCGGAAACGTCTGCTTCAGCGCCAAAGCCGGCGATTTGATTCTTGAGGATGGCCGAGATTTCGGCGGCGCGGATGTCCATGGTCAGGTGCTCTTGGTTTTAAGCGCGCTTGAGGGCGAATTTCAGGGAGTCGAGCTTCGACTTGAGCGAGGCGTCGAACAGGCGGGAGCCAACGCGAACCTTGATCCCGCCGAGTATGGACGGATCAACGCGCGTGGTGATTTCAGGATCCTTGCCGAGCGCCGTGCGCAGAGAGGCGGCGACGCCCTTCTTCTGGGCGGCGGACAGGGGAGCCGCCGTGACCACCTCGGCGGCGATCGCGCCCCGATGGTCAGCGGCCAGCTTGCGGAACGCCGTGACGACGGCGGGCAGCGCGCTGGCGCGGTTGTTGGCGCAAAGCACGCCGAGGAACTTCTGCGTGGTCTCGTTCACGCCCGCCGCCGTCGCCACGGCCTTCAGCCCCGCCGCCTTTTCGGACTGGGCGTAGGTCGGCGTATTCAGCAGGCGGCGCAGATCAGCGCTCTCTGACAACAGAGCGTCAAGCCCATTGAGATCGCCCTCAACGGCTGCAAGCACGCCGGCCTCATTGGCCAGATCAAAAAGGGCCTGAGCATAACGCAAGCCCACGTCCGCATTTCTGGAGTCGTCCGCCACGAATTGACACCGTCCGGTTCAGGTTCGCCAAAACCGCTTCCGACGAGAATCGCCGTAGCGGTTAAAAGCTTGAAAGCGCTGGAAATTCCACGCGCGGCCGGGGGTATGGGCCTAGGCCCCCCGCCCGAAACCGGCGCGGTCTTAGCATGGGCTTTTCGGCGCCGCAACCTGATGCAGGACATCCAGCGCCCTGTTCGACCAAAGGCGAGTGTTTATCTGCACATGCCTGACCCAGGGTCAGGTTCGCCCCTGTCCCGCTTTGGGTCAGGGCTGACCATTGGACCAAGCCTGTCTAAGCGTGTAAAGCCCGCGCCATGACACTTGCAATCTATGACACCCTCGCCCGCGAGAAGCGCGCCTTCGTTCCTGCCGACCCGAAGCGGGTGACGCTCTATGTGTGCGGCCCCACGGTCTATAATTACGCCCATATCGGCAATGCCCGGCCCGTCGTGGTGTTTGACCTGTTGTTCCGGCTGCTGCGCGAGACCTATGGCGCCAGGGCGGTGCTCTATGGGCGCAACATCACCGATGTGGACGACAAGATTAATCAGGCCGCGATCGATCAGGGCGTCGACATCAGCGCCATCACCGAAAAGTTCGCCGCCATCTATAATGAGGACATGGCTGCGCTCGGCGCCCTTGCCCCCACCTTCCAGCCCCGCGCCACAGCCCATATTGGCGAGATGGTCGACATGATCGGCCAGCTGATTGAGGCCGGCCACGCCTACCCCGCCGACGGCCATGTGCTGTTCGATACGGCGAGCTTTGCCGATTATGGCCAACTGTCAGGCCGGACCCTGGACGACATGATCGCCGGCGCCCGCGTCGAAGTGGCGACCTATAAGCGCAATCCCGCCGATTTTGTGCTGTGGAAGCCCTCCAAGCCGGGCGAACCGGTCTGGGAAAGCCCGTGGGGCGAGGGCCGCCCCGGCTGGCATATCGAATGCTCGGCCATGATCGAAAAGGTGCTGGGCCTGCCGATCGACATTCACGGCGGCGGCCACGATCTGATCTTTCCGCATCATGAAAACGAGATCGCTCAGAGCCGTTGCGCCCATGGCGGCGCCCCGTTCGCCCATTACTGGATGCACAACGGCTTCCTGACCATGGACACCGAAAAGATGTCCAAGAGCCTTGGCAATGTGCGCCTGGTGCATGACCTGATCAAGGAGGCGCCGGGCGAGGCGCTGCGCTGGGCATTGCTGTCGGCCCATTACCGCGCGCCTCTGGACTGGACGGGCGACCTGATCCAGCAATCGAAGAAGTCGCTGGACCGGCTCTATGGCGTGCTGCAACGCGCAGGTTCCGGCGAACTGGACACCGAAGGCGAAGTACCGGACACGATCTTCGCCGCATTGAACGACGATCTGGCCACGCCGCGCGCCATGGCCGAGCTGTTCGCCCTGGCCAAGGAGGTGGAAAACGCCCCCAACAAGGGCGCACGCGCCGTGGCGCGCGGCCGACTGATCGCGGCGGGCCGCCTGATGGGCTTCCTGCAGGCCGACCCCAACGCCTGGTTCGAGGGTCAGGTGGACGAAGCCACCCGCAAGCGGGTGGAAAGCCTGATCACGGCCCGCGCCGACGCCCGCGCCGCCAAGGACTGGGCCGAGGCCGACCGCATCCGCGCCGACCTGACAGAGCTGGGCTTTGACATACTGGACGGTCCGGGCGGGACCGCCTCCTGGCGCTTTCGCGACATATCCTTGTAGGGTCCCGTCCGCTCTTCTTCGGCTAGCGTGTCCGTGATGGTCAAACCACCTTTGGCGTCCGGGGCCGGGATGGGCGGACCTCGCCTGGGCCGGCGCTTCGGCCCGATGCTCTAAAGAACGGTCTTTCCGGAAAACAGGGTCTGCGTGCGGCCCCCGACCCAGATCTGTCCGTGCGCATCCTGATCGATGAAGATGCGGCCTGCGCGCCCGATCGCTGCGCCCTGCGACGCCACATAGGGCGCGGCGACCAGCCCCTGCCCCGTCAGAACCTGGGCGACCGAGGCGTTGAGACTGCCCGTCACGGGATCTTCGCGAAGATCACCGGCCTTCGCGGTGAAAAAAGCCCGCACCTCATAGGCAAGCTCGGACGGCTGCGGATAGGCGCCCACGACGCCCAGATCAAGCCGCTCGATCCCGTCGCCCGCGGGCGACAGGGCCAGAACAGCCTCAGCGCTCTTCAACCGGACCAGCTTCCAACCCGGCCCGTTATCGGCCCATTGCGCGTCCACAATCTCGCCCCGGTCGATGCGCAGGACCCTGGCGATCTGCGCCACATCGGCCTCGTCCAGCGGTCCGGACCGCAGGAGCGACGGCGCAGCGAAGGCCAAAGCGCGCCCATCGGCGCGCACATTGACCAGTCCTAAGCCGCATTGCTGCACGACCACGCCGGGAGTCTTCGGCCTGCCGCCCGCCTCCAGCCAGGCGTGACAGGTTCCCAAAGTCGGATGGCCCGCAAAGGGCATTTCCCGATCCAGCGTGAAGATGCGCACCCGATAGTCCGCCGCCGCTTCGGTCGGCGGCAGCAGAAAGGTGGTCTCCGACAGGTTCAACCATCTGGTGATGGCCTGCATCTGGTCGGTTTCCAGATCGCTGGCGCCGAGCACTACCGCCAGTGGATTGCCGCTCAGCGGCTGGTCATGAAACACATCGATCAGCTTGAAATCGCGAGACATGAAGATCAATTCCCCTCAGGGCGCAGATGGCGTGGGCGCAGACGGCGTCGGCCCGGCGCCATTGGCCTGGGCCTCCACCCTGGCCAGATCCTGCGGGCGTTTGGCGAAAAGCTGGCGCGCGCGGACCAGGGCCGCAGCTCTGCCCTTCTCATCATGCAGCACGCCATAGGCCCGCACGAGGCGCGCCCAGCCGTCCGGATCGTCCGGCCGGGCCTGGAGACGGGCGGCAAGACGCGCCACCATGGCCTGAATGAAGGCGCTCTGGCTAGCGGCGGCGCCGTCGGCGGCGGGGCCTGAGGCCTGCGAGGCCTGCGAGGCCTGCGAGGCCTGATCCGCAACCGCGTCGGTCAGACCGCCGGTCTTTTCCACCGACGCGATCTGGGATTCAACCAATTGGCGGTGGGCGTCGCCTTGGGGAAGGCTTGCGACGAGCGCGCGCCAGCCGGCCAGCCCGCCCGCCACATCGCCGTCGGCGATTTTGGCGCGGGCCAGATAGTACCGGGCGCCGTCATGGGCGGGATTGATGGAGAGCGCCTCGGCAAATGCATTGCGCGCGTCGGGCGTGATCCTGCCCTCGCCCACCGTCATCATCGCCTCGCCATAGGCCACCTTCATATCGGCGTCCCTGGGCGAAAGACGGGCGGCGTGGGCGAAGGCGCGGGCGGCCTCGCCCGGCTCTCCCGCCGCCATCTGGGCGCGACCCAGATAGGCGAAGGCCTGAGGATCGTCCGGGTGCTCCGCCGTGATGACCTTCATCACCGCCGCCAGTTCCGGCGGATTGAGGCTGGCGGCGTCGGCCTTGCGCCAGACGGTCAGGCGCGCCTGATAGGGCTGATCCGACATGCCCGGATGGCCCAGGACGAGATAGAGACCCAAAGCGCAAAGCGCCGCCAGCGCCGAAGCGGTGCTGATGATCAGCCGTGTGCGCGGCGTGCCGGGGGCCTCGGGCGGGGGCGCGGAATCGGCCGCGCCCAGCAGACGGCGGCTGGCCTCGGTGCGGGCGGCCTCGATCTCGCTGTCCGGGATCAGGTTGCGTTGCGCCAGATCGTCCAGCTCGCTCATCTGGCGGCGATAGACCGCCACGGCGGGCGCTTCGTCCTCCTGCGACAGGCGACGCGCGGCGGCGGCGGCGCGTCCTGCAATCAGAAGACCGGTGAAGGCGGCCACTGCCGCTGCGATGAGCCAGAACCAGAGCATCTGCGCTGGTTAGCCGGTTTGGGGCGGTTTGCGAAGGCGCTGGATCAAATCACGCCGCCTTGAGGCCTCCCCCTATGGACAATCGGCCTTCAACTGGCGACAGCATAGGCCATGACTGACGCGTCCCGCCCTCCCGAAGACTTCCCCGCGCCCGGCCCCAAAAGCGAGCTGGAACGCGGCGACCGGCTCACCCCGCGCTTTGACGCCCACGGTCTGATCGCCGCTGTCGCCACGGACGCGGACAGCGGCGAGGTGCTGATGCTGGCCTGGATGAATGCGCAGGCCCTGGCCCTGACCCTGTCCACAGGCGAGGCGCACTATTACAGCCGCTCGCGACAGTCCCTGTGGAAGAAGGGCGAGACCTCGGGCCAGGTGCAGAAGCTGGTGGAGCTGCGGATCGACTGCGATCAGGACGCGGTCTGGATCAAGGTGCGGCCGCAAGGCGA